>JAHWKC010000135.1 GCA_019348095.1 Pseudomonadota bacterium
TGAGGGGTCGTCGGCGCGCGGTTCGGAGAAGCCTGGACGCGGATAAACACGGATAAGGCTTTGTGTTTTGTAGGAGCGGCTTCAGCCGCGACCGAACGCCGAATTCGCGCAGATCTTTCGGGTCATCACCGAAGCCGCGCCGCACCCCGAGCACATCATCGCTTCTGCCGTATCCGCGGCTTCCATCCGTGTTGATCCGCGTCAAAAGCGCTGCCCCGCAACCCCGACCCGCAACCGGCCTCACCCACCCGGCCCGCGCACCTCGAACTCGCCGCGCAAGGTGCCACCGTCCTTCAACTGGAACTCGATGGCCACCCGCTCACCGGCCCGCAGCGGCGCGCGCGGCTGCATCAACATCAGGTGCAGGCCGCCGGGCTGGAGCGTCGCCGGCCGGCCCGCAGCGACCGGCAGCTCGCTGACCGCTCGCATGCGACTGATGCCTTCAACGATGCGGGTCTCGTGTAGCGAGACCTCCGCAAAAGCCGGGCTGCTGGCGCCGACGATGATCAGCGGTGTCGCGCTGCACTCGTTCTCAATGCGGCCGAAGCCGGCCAGCATCGGCATCGGCACCGGCGGCAGTCGCACCCAGCCGTCGATCACCGTCGGATCGCACTCGCGCCCGCAGGCCGGCAGCGCGCTGAACGCGATCCACACGAGCAACAGCGCCACCGAGCGACGGATCCGGATCATCGGCCTATGATACCGGCAGGCCACGACCGGAGTTCGCGATGCACCGTTCCTTGTCCCTGCTCGCCACGGCGTGCGTGCTCGCTGCATGTTCGCCGCAGGGTGCGCCCGACAACGCCCTGCCGGTGCAAGCGCCGATCCCGGTCGGCGACGCCCGCCCCGCCGACACGCGCACCGCGCCGACCGGTGCGCCGGCGGACACGCGGCTCACGATCTACAGCGGAGACTACGAAGCCCTGGCCGGGATCGAGCGCGCCGCCCCGGGCATGCCGGGCTACGCACTGGTCGAGCGCCCGCTGCTCTACAACCTCACCGCCGGCAGCAACGCGATATCGGCCACCAGCGTGCCACCGGCGATGGACGTCGAAGCGGCGACCCTGCGCCCGCTGGGGTCCAACGTGACGATCGAAGGGCAGCGTTTCATTGCGCCACTCACCGGCACCCAGGACGTGCTGGGCAAGGCAATCGGACAGCGGGTGTCGGTCGAACACACCTCCGGCGGCGCCAAGCAGACCGACAGCGGCACGCTGCTCTCGGCCAGTGACGGGCTCACCCTCGCGCTCGCCGACGGGCGGATCAAGGTGATCGGCAAGTACGACAACTTCAGCATCATCGACAACACCAACCTGCTGCCGCAGCAGGCGGCGCTGCAGTGGACAGTCCATGCCGAGCAGGCCGGCGAGGCCCGCTTTCTTTTGAACTACCCGATGGGCGGGATGGCCTGGCGTGCCGAGTACCTGGCGACGCTGGCCGATGGCGAGGACTGCGCGCTCGCCCTGGAGGGCGCGGCGCTGGTCGCGAACCGCTCGGGCGTGACCTTCGCCGATGCCCGGCTCTCGCTGGTGGCGGGCGAACCGCAGCGCGTGCAGAAACAGGCGCCGGCCTTGCGCGGCCGCGCCGAAAGCGCGTACCTCGCGGCCGACGCCACATCGGGACCCATGCCGACCCGGCGCACCTCCGGCGAGTACCACGCCTACGACCTGCCCACGGCCAGCCGCATCGCCAATGGCGCCATCGAACGCGTGCCCCTGTTCCCCCGCCGCCCCATGATCGCCTGCGAGCGTGGCTACCTGGTCGACGCCAGCGCACCCGAGTGGCAGCCGCCGCAGCCGATGCTGGAGCCGGATTTCCGCGGCGCCACCGGACAGATCCCGGTGACCGCCGCGGTCTCGTTGCACAACAGCGAAGCCGCCGGCCTCGGCCAGCCGCTGCCGGCAGGGCGGGTCCGGGTGTTCGACGGCAGCGAGTTCCTTGGTGAATCCGAGCTGGGCCACACTGCCGCAGGCGCGGAAATCCGCCTCGAGGTCGGCGCCGCGTTCGACCTGTCCGCCGAGCGCGAGAGCACCGCATTCCGCCTCGACCGCGCCGGCCGCACGATCACCGAATCGTTCGAGATCACGCTGCGCAACGCCAAGCCGACTGCCACGACCATCCGCGTGGTCGAGCCGCTGCCACGCTGGACCGACTGGGAGATCACCGCCAGCAGCGTGCCGGCCGAGAAGACCGACGCGCGCCATGCCGAGTTCCGGGTTCCGGTGCCCGCCGGTGGCGAGGCCCGACTGACCTATACCGTGCGCTATCGCTGGGCGCAGGACGTGATCCCATGAGTTCCGTGCAAACCATCGCCCACGACGGCGACATCGTCGAACTGAAAATGGCGCGAGCGCCGGTCAACGCGCTGGATCCGGGTCTGTGCACCGACCTGCGCCACTCGCTCGCGGCCGCACTTGCCGGCGACGCCCGCGGCATCGTGCTGTCCGGTGGCGCCAAGGTATTTTCGGCCGGACTGGACGTACCGCACCTGCTCTCTCTCGGCGATGATCGCGAGGCGCTGATGTCGGCTTGGCGGGCGTTCTTCGACGCCGCACGCGCATTGGCGGCCAGCCCGGTGCCGGTGGCCGCGGCCATGGCGGGGCATGCACCGGCAGGCGGTTGCGTGCTCGCCCTGTGTTGCGACTACCGGGTGATGGGGTCGGGTTCCGATCCGGCACGGCCGCTGCGGATCGGCCTCAACGAAACCCAGGTCGGCCTGGTCGCGCCCGAAGGCATCCAGCGGCTGTTGCGCCGCCTGGTGGGCCCCTATCGCGCCGAACGCATGCTCATCGCAGGGGAACTGGTCGACGCCGGACGCGCCATGCAACTGGGCCTGGTGGACGAACTGGCCGCACCCGAGCAGGTCGTAGCGAATGCGTGCCGGTGGCTGGAACCGGTACTTGCCCTGCCGCGCGAGGCGATGACGCAGACCCGCGCCATCGCGCGGGCGGACCTGATCCAGGCGCTGCAGCCAGAGCACATCCAACTGGAGCGCTTCATCGACGCCTGGTACGCGCCCGGCACCCAGGCGGCATTGCGTGCGCTGGCGGCGAAGCTCGGGAAGTAGCGAGGAGTGAGTGATTAGAAGTGAGGAGCGCGAGAGCACAAGCCGGGCGCTTTTCTTACTCCTCACTCCTCACTTCTCAGACGCTCCCCGTCGCCACCGGTCGCGACCGGTCGCTGATCCAGCCGCTCCACGAACCGGTGTACAACTTCGCGCCGTGCAGGCCCGCATGCGCCATCGCCAGCAGGTGATGGCAGGCGGTGACGCCGGAGCCGCACATTACGACCACGTCGTCCGGTGCGTGCCCGTCGAGCACTTGGGTGAACTCCGCCGCAAGCCGCTCGGCCGGCTTGAACCGGCCGCCGTCGAGATTATCGGCATAGGGGCGATTGACCGCGCCCGGCACGTGTCCCGCGACACGGTCGAGCGGCTCGAGCTCGCCGCGAAAGCGCTCTGCCGCGCGCGCGTCGAGCAGCAGGCCGCCGCGCTGGAGGTGCGCCTGCACCTGCGCCCCATCGAGCAGGCGGTGCTGGTCGAACCTGGCGCCATAACTGGTGGCTGGTGGTGCCGGAACCCTGCTCTGGACAGCCAGTCCGCTCGCGGTCCAGTTCGTCCAGCCGCCATCGAGCACTGCCACCTGCTCATGGCCCAGCGCTCGCAGCAGGAACCACACCCGCGCCGCGGCAAGCGCGCCATCGCCGCCGTCGTAGGCGACCACCTGACGCCCCGGCGTTACGCCCCAGCGGCCGAGCACCGCGGTGAAGTCCCCGGCATCGGGCCATGGATGGCGACCGGCTCCCCGCTTGGAATGGTCCGCCAGGTCGCGGTCCAGGTGCGCATAGCGTGCGCCGGGGAGATGCGCCTGCGCGTAGGCCGCTTCGCCGGCGGCCGGGTCGGCCAGCGAGAAGCGCGCGTCAATCACGATCGGCGTATCGGCATCACCCGCCCCGGTCGGGGTGTCCGCCAGCGCGCGGCCCAGCGATCCGGCATCGACCAGCGTTGTCCAGGGCATCGTCTTAGGCATCATCGGATCGCCTCCAGTCGCATCCGCAGGTTCAGCAGCATCGAGGCGGTGGCGCCCCAGATGCGCTGCGCGGGATAGCGGAACTCGAACACCTCGCGCGGACGGCCACGATAGTCCAGCACGTGCGAGGACAGGTAGGCCGGATCGAGCAGGAGGCCAAGCGGCACTTCGAATACATCGGCGACCTCGTCCGGGTCGGGACGGGCGACATAGGCGGCATCGATCAGCGCGACCAGCGGCGAGACCCGGAAGCCGGTGATGGTCGCCAGCGGATCGAGATAGCCCAGCGCGTGGATCTGCCGTGGCGCGATGCCGAGCTCCTCGCCGGTCTCGCGGATCGCGGCCGCAGCCGCATCGTGGTCGGTCGGCTCCAACCGGCCACCGGGAAAGCTCACCTGGCCGCCGTGGTGGCGCAGCGCGTCGGTGCGCCGCGTCAGCAACACCCGGGTGCCGTCGGGACGGGGGACCAGCCCGACCAATACCGCCGCCTCGACCAGCATATCCGCCGCGGGAATCAGATCATGTAGTTCGGCGCGGTTCCAGCCCGGCCCGGCCGGCGGCGCCGCCAGCGGGTGCAGCGCGGCGGCGAGATCGGGGCACTCGGGCAGGACAAGGTTCACCTGGCAAGCCTACAAGACGCGCTTGCGACAGCACCGCCAGCCTGCACGGGAGGGCTCAGCTGCGGCGTGCTTCGCGCAACGGCAGCACCGCCTCCATCAGCTGCAGGCGCTCGTCATCATCCATCTGCGACCAGCGCGCGATTTCCGAAGACGTGCGGTGGCAGCCCTCGCAAAGGCCCTGCTCGTCGAGACTGCAGACGCCGGTACAGGGGCTGAGCACGGCACGGAAGGACGACGAATTCATGAGCTCGACCACGGCCGGTGATAGCGGCCTGAAAAAAGTCGCGCCGGCAGGAGCCGGCGCGACGGGATAATCGTGCTTCGCCGGCGCAGGGCGAACGCCCTTTGCGGCTCGCGGCAGCGGTGGGTACCAGGAGCGTGCCCACCCTACAACCCGCAATGCCGCTCGCGCCAGCCGCGACCGGTAGCTCGGAGATGAATCCCCGCCTTCGCGGGGATGACCCACTGACAAAGCCGCTCGCGCTGTGTCCGAGCGGTAGCTCGGACCGATGGATCCCCGCCTTCGCGGGGATGATCCACTGACAAAGCCGCTCGCGATGTGTCCGAGCGGTAGCTCGGACCGATGAATCCCCGCCTTCGCGGGGATGACCCACTGACAAAGCCGCTCGCGCTGTGTCCGAGCGGTAGCTCGGACCGATGGATCCCCGCCTTCGCGGGGATGACCCACTGACAAAGCCGCTCGCGCTGCGCGCGAGCGGGTCAGTGGGTCACTTGGCGCTGAGCAGCTTGACGTCGAATTGCACCGCGACATTCGGCGGGAATGGCGTACGCGGATCGGCGCCGTAGGCCTGCTCCGGCGGCAACGTCACTTCCCACTTGGAGCCAACCGGCATCTGCAACAGCACCTCGCGCATGGCCGGCATCTCGATCTCGCTGATCTTGGCCCCCGGGATGGTGTTGGCCTTGGCGTCCGCCGGGCGCTCGCCCCACGGGAACGGGCCGGCGACCTGCAGCTCCACGGTGCTGGCCTGGGTCGGCTTTGCGCCGTTGCCGGTCTCGATTACGCGGTACTGGACGCCGCTGGGCAGCGACTGCACACCGGCCTTGGCCTTGTTCTGGGCGACGAAGGTGTCACTGCGGGTCTTGTTGGTTGCCGCGACCTGCTCCCACTCGGCCTTGGCCTTGGCCTGCTGACGCTGCTGCATGCCCTGCACCGCGGTGCGCAGCTCTTCCACCGGAACCGCCGGCGCCTGCTCGGCGATGCCGTCGCGCAAGCCCTTGATGATGGAATCCACCTCGACCTGTTCGCCGCTGCCGCTGACGTTGCGGCCGAGGTCGTAGCCGAGCGCGTAACTCAACTTGCCTGCTTCAGAAGTGGTGTCCTGGGCGGCGACACTGCCCGCGGTCAGAACCAGGGCGGCAACTGCGGCCGAGATCAAACGCAACTTCATTCGGTGAAACCTCCGGTGATGGACTCGGAACGGCCGGGCCGTCCCGAGCAGTTCGATGCGGTGGACCGCGTCGATCCTGTCGGAATGACACGTGCCATTTTCCGAGCGTTGAGGCAATGCACTGCCCCGAGGGTGATATCAAGTCGGTAGAGCCGCCCCGAAATGACGCGGTAGGATAACGGTGGCGCGGCTTAACCGCCACTGACGCCTATCGCTATGACAGCGCGCGGTCAGGGTAGTTCCATCGGCTGTATGCGCCCGTTCCGCCGCCCCCCTCGAACCGAAGGTCACCCATGTCCGAAGCCACCCTGCCCGACGCGCCTGTGAACATTGCCGACCACGGCGCGGTCCGCCTG
>JAHWKC010000136.1 GCA_019348095.1 Pseudomonadota bacterium
CTGCGAGCACGATGATGCCCGGCACGACGTAGTCCAGGTAGGCAGTGCCGGTCTCGATGGCGCCACCGAAGACGTAGACGAACAGCAGCAGAAGCATCACGGGCAGCACCAGGCTCACGATCAGGCCGTCCAGCTCACGGAACTGGTGGCGCAGACCCCGTCCGGTCAACGCGGCGCTGTCGGCCACCAGCCAGCGCAGGCGGGTGGCGCGGGAGGTGGGCAGGGGGGCGGTCGTCATCGGGCGGCCTCCAGGGTCGTGGGACCCGACGGTCCGGTCGTGGCGAGGAAGACGTCGTCGAGGGTCGGCTCGCGCACGGACAGCGATCGCGGGGCGAGGTCGGCCTCATCGAGCTCGCGCAGCACGGCGATGAGCAGCCCGGAGTCCGACCCAGCGCGCAGGTGCAGGCTGGCGTCGCCCGGGTCGGACGCCGGCAGCGGTCCGAACCGGGCCAGCAGGTCGCGTCCCCGCGCGGCCGACCGGGCGTCGGGCAGGTGCAGCTCGATGGTGGTCTCGCCGAGCCGGGCCTTGAGCTGGGCGGGGGTGCCCTCGGCGATGACGCGTCCGTGGTCGAGGACGGTGACCTGGTCGGCGAGCTCCTGGGTCTGCCCGATCACCTGGGGCGCGAGCCCCCCCAACACGCCGACCAGCAGCAGCATCGCCACCAGCAGCACCACGGCCGAGGCCAGTGCCGGAGGCGCCCCGCGCCGGCGCAGGAAGCGCGCCGGCGGCCACAGCACCGTGGCGAGCAGCAGCTCCAGCCACCGGTCCGGCGCCGCGGCGACGCCCAGGACGAGCCCGGCAAGGATACCCGGGTAGGTGAGCACGTTGGGGATGCGCCGGCACGCGAGATCGATGAAGGTGATCGGCACGAGCAGCGCCATGAAGAACAGGCCCCCGACCATCCGGATCCACTCACCTTCCGGCGTGCGCGCGGCCACCAGTGCCCACAGCAGCGCGGTGAGCAGCATGAGGAAGAGGTTGAGCCCGTCGACCCCGAGCTTGTAGGAGATTCCGAGCTCGGCGATCCAGGTCTCGTCGGTGAGGTTCTCGACCCGTGTGAACAGCTCCGCCTGCGCGGTGAGTTGATAGTAGACGGCCAGGTCGACGACGAAAGCCGATTCGGTGCGCTGTGCGGCGCTCACGCGGCCCTGGCTGGCGACGGTGCGCAGGTCGTCGATGTAGTTGCCGGCCAGGTTCACGCGCCAGCGCTCGCCCTCTACTCCGACCTGCACGTTGAGCGCCTGCTCGGGCAGGTAGGGCAGCTTGTCGCCACTGCGCACCTCGCCCCATTCGTCGAAGCCGCTCTCGAAGCTGTTGCGGAAGGTGGCGTCGGTGTAGGTGTAGGCAAGGCTGAGCGGCACCGCGAGCGACCAGTCGTTGGCGCGGCCCAGGTCGTAGCCGAGGCTGGCCTCGATGCCGCGCACACGTGCTTCGCCGCCGTCGAACTGGTCGCCGATGTCGCAATTGCCGCCGGTGGAGGCGGTGCAGGTGCCGACCAGGTTGCTGTAGTCATTCCAGAACCCCACCAGTTCGGTGCGCCAGTCGCCGCTGCTCCAGCGCAGGCCGGCTTCGACGTTGAGGCTTTCCTCCGGATCGGCGTTGGAGCCCGGCCCCGGCGGATTGAATCCGCGGTGCGCGCTGGCGAAGACGTTGACGTTGTCGTTGATCAGGTAGGTCGTGCCCAGGCCCGGAATCAGCGCCGATACGCTCGAATCGCGCACCCGGGTCGGCCCAAGACTGCGGCCGTCGGGCTGCTTGGCATAGTCGGTGCGGTTCAGTTCGATGTCTTCGTAACGCAGGCCGGGAACGATGATCCAGTTTCCGGTGCGGATTTCGTCCTGCACATGGAACGACCACGCCTGTGCTTGGCCGACGCGATTGGTCTGCGTGCCCGGCAGGCCGTCGCTGGTCAGCACCAGGCGGCCGTTGTCCATCCGGTAGCGGTCGTCGTCCTGGAAGCGGTCTTCCTCGTCCTCGTGGAAGCGCAGGCCGAATTCGAGCTGGTGCGAGGTGTTGCCGGTGTCGGCCGCCCAGCCGAGCACCGTCTGTGCGCCCTGGGCGTAGTAGGCCCGGTTGTTGTTGCGCAGCACCAGGGCGCCGTCCGGGCTGCTGTCGCCGAGCAGCCAGCGGTACTGGTCGGCGTTGCCGGTCGTGTCCTTCAGGATGTTACCGAGCCCGACGCCGCCGACGCTGGCCAGCTTGTACCAGTTGCGCGCGAACTCGTTGCGGTAGGCCACAGTGGTCAGGTCCAGCGCCCCGGAAAACTCGACGTAGTGACGCAGTTCGATCTGCTCGTGATCGGTCTTGATGTTGTCGAGCTGCGAGGCGGCGTAGCGCCGGTTGGGGTCGGCGCGGAAGTCGCTGTCGGTCAGGCCCAGGTAGGTCTCGTCGCCGTCCTGCTCGGTCTTGCCGAGCTTCACTTGCAGTGACTGGTAGAGGTGGGCGTCGGGCGCGGAATTGACCCGGAACTTGGCCAGGTAGTCCTCAAGCACGTAACCGCTGTCGCCGCCGCTGTCGAGGCGCTTGAATCCGTCGGTCTGCTGCTGCGCGGTTTCCAGCAGCCAGCCGGTGCGCTCGCCGCTACCGCCGGCCCAGGCGTGCGCCTGCACGCTCTGGTCGGTACCGTAGGCGAAATCGAGCTGGCCGGCGGTCTGCTGCGGGATCGGGGTGGAGATCAGGTTGATCGCGCCGCCGGTGGTGCGCGGACCGGAGCGGATCGCCGAGGAGCCCTTGCGCACCTCGATCGCATCCATGCGCGAGGTGGTCGGAAAGTAGTACGCAGCCGGTGCCGCATAGGGTGCCGGGGCGACCAGCACACCGTCCTCCATCAGCGTGATGCGGCTGCTGCGGTCGGTACCCGAGCCGCGGATGCCGATGTTGGGGCGCAGGCCATAGCCGTCCTCGGTGACCACGTAGACACCGGGGACCTGCTGCAGCACCCGCTGGACGTCCCGGTAGCCATGTTTCCGAAGGACCGCGGCGTCAAGGTAAGCGGCCGAGCCGGGCGCTTCCTGCGCGTTCTCGGCGCTGCCGACCACGGTCATGCGGTCAAGCAGCTTGGCCTGGTCCGGGGCGGGCTCGGCGTGGGCAAGACCGCAGGCGGTGGCAATGGCTACAGCAATCAGGGACGGAATGGGAGTGTTCATGGGTCTGCTCTGACGAAGGATGATCAAGGCTGGTTCGCACCAGGCTGGGCGCACTCTAGTGAAATTGATAATCATTCGCAACAGAGGTTGAACGCAGATGCGCCGGAGCGAGTGCTCTATCGAGCGGGGTACTACAGAGCCGGGGAGGGGCCGGCGTCACCGCGGTGCTCCATCAGCGCCTGCCCGGAGCAGAATCCGCCGGCGCGTTCCCGCGGGACTGCCGCGCTGCGGCTTTACATCCTGCCGATCTGCTCGAAAGCGGCGCGTGCGGCGGCCACGGTCGCGGCAATTTCCGCCTCGCCATGCGCACTCGACACGAATCCGGCTTCGAACGCCGAGGGCGCCAGGTACACGCCGCCCTCCAGCATCGCGTGGAAGAACCGGTTGAACCGTGCCGTGTCCGAGCCCAGTGCATCGGCGAAGGTCTCCACCGGCCCCTCGCGGAAGTACAACCCGAACATGCCCGGCGCGCGCGTGGTGTGGAATGCGACGCCTGCCTCGCCCGCGGCCGCCTCCAGCCCGTCGCACAACGCATGGGTGCTGCGCTCGAGGGCATCGTGGAAGCCGGGTTGGCCGATCAGCTCCAGCGTCGCCAGCCCCGCGGCCATTGCCACCGGATTGCCGCTGAGCGTGCCGGCCTGGTAGATCGGTCCGCTCGGCGCGATCTGGCTCATCAGGTCGCGACGGCCGCCGTAGGCGCCGACCGGCATCCCGCCGCCGATGATCTTGCCGAAGGTGCTCAGGTCCGGCCGGATGCCGTAGCGCTGCTGCGCGCCACCGGGTGCGACGCGGAAGCCGGTCATCACTTCGTCGAAGATCAGCAACGCACCGTGTCGGGTGCACAGTTCGCGCAGGTGCTGCAGGTAGCCATCGCGCGGCAGGATGCAATTGGCATTGCCGACGATCGGCTCGATGATCAGCCCGGCGACTTCGTGTCCGATCTCATCGAACAGCGTCGTTGCCGCGTCGAAGTCGTTGTACGGCAGCGTCATGGTGAGGTCGGCCAACGCCGCCGGCACGCCGGGTGAGTTGGGCAGGCCCAGCGTCAGCGCGCCACTGCCGGCCTTGACCAGGAAGCTGTCGCCGTGGCCGTGGTAACAGCCTTCGAACTTGATGATGCGCGAGCGCCCGGTCGCACCGCGCGCCAGCCGGATCGCCGACAAGGTCGCCTCGGTGCCGGAATTCACCATTCGGACCATTTCGCAGCTCGGCACGATTGAGGTGATCGCCTCGGCCATCGTCACTTCCAGCGCATTGGGGACGCCGAAGCTGAGGCCGTCGCGCATGACCTTCGCGACCGCATCGAGCACCTGCGGATGCGCATGGCCGGCGATCATCGGCCCCCACGAGCCGACATAGTCGAGATACCTGTTGCCATCAACGTCGAACAGGTAGGCGCCCTCCGCGCGCTGCGCGAAGAACGGCTCGCCGCCGACCGACTTGAACGCCCGCACCGGTGAATTGACTCCGCCCGGCAGCAGTTCCGAGGCGCGGGTGAACAAGGCGTGCGAACGGTCGGTCTTCATGGCGGGGCTCACGGCAAAGGGGAGTCAGGTCGACGATCCGCGGAAAACGTTCGCGGAGAATGCTTCAAGGAAAACAGGCGAGATAGGCGCGCGTGGCCGCGGCAGGATCGGGCGCGTCGAACACGCCGCTGATCACCGCGAGCAGGTCGGCGCCGGCGTCAATTAAGGGGCGTGCATTGTCCGGCGTGATGCCGCCGATGGCCACCCGCGGCACGCCAAGCGCGCCGGCGTCGCCCAGCAGCGCCGGCGCGGCGCGTCGGGCATGCGGTTTGGTCGGCGATGCAAAGAATGCGCCGAATGCCACGTAGCTGGCACCGTTCTCGACCGCGCCGTTCGCCAGGGCCATGTCGTCGTAGCACGATGCACCCAGGAGCGCGTCTCGGCCCAGTGCGTGCCGCGCCATGGTCAGCTCGCCGTCGTCCTCGCCCAGGTGCGCGCCATCGGCGCCGATCTCCGCGGCCAAACGCCAATCGTCGTTGATGATCAATGGCACGCCGTATACGCCACACAGCGCCCGCAGCGCACTGGCCTGCTCATGCCGCAACTTCTCGGTGGCGGCCTTGTGGCGATACTGCAGCCAGGTCGCGCCCGCGCTCAGCACGACTTCGACACGATCGAGCAGGCGCCCGGTGTCGGCCTCGTCGGGCGTGATCGCGTAGAGGCCGCGACGGAGCGAATGCTGCCCTGGGTGCGTGTTCATGTGCATGTCATGGTGAGCGCTTTCGTGGGGGGCGCCGGAATGGGACAATGCCTGTCCCGTAGCTCCGCGCATTATCCGCCCATGTCCGAGACCGTCACGACCACCACCTTCCGCACCTGGATGTGCGTCGTCTGCGGCTTCATCTACGACGAGGCGCAGGGGCTGCCGGAGGAGGGCATCGCTCCGGGCACGCGTTGGGACGACGTTCCGGAAACCTGGACGTGCCCGGACTGCGGCGTGACCAAGGATGACTTCGAGATGATGGAGCTCTGAGGCGCGGCCACGCTCACATAGGATCAGCGCGGCTCGATGCCCGGACCGAAACGCAGTTCGGCGCCGTTTAGCAGCTTCAGCTTCGCGGCCTCGCCGGCATTGAGTTCCAGCACGTACTGCGCCGGCGCGGCGCTGGGATAGGGTGGGCATGCGTCGCCTGCCGAGCACGGCGGCACGTCGCGTTGCTGCGATACCAGCCTGCGGTCACGGTCGAAGTACAGGATGTCCAGCGGAATCCTGGTGTTCTTCATCCAGTAAGCCTGCGGCTGCTGGCGTTCGTGGATGAAAAGCATCCCGTGATCGGCCGCCAGCACATCGCGGAACATCAGTCCGCGGGCCCGCTCGTCATCATCATCGGCCACTTCGACCATGTAGCGGGCGCCGCCCACCTCGACCCATCGGTCGTTGCCGGAGGCACACCCGGCCAGCAGCAGGCCGCAGCACGCGGCCAGCAAACGCACAGACAGGGGCATAGCAGGCCTTGCGGTTGTCATGACCTGCCGACCATCTTCCAGCGGCCTTCCCACGTCAAGAGCGCACCTGCGCAAGATTGGCTGGCTTCGTGCTGAATGGTTTTTGCCCAGCTGCAGAGGAAATGCGCATGTGCTCTTCCCATTGCTCCCCGGGATGTGCACAATGCGCGCCCCGCCACCCTGGAGGGACGATTTGTAAGGGGTGGAGGGCGTTGCGAAAAGCGTGTGACGAGCTGTTGACGG
>JAHWKC010000137.1 GCA_019348095.1 Pseudomonadota bacterium
TAGCCTTCCGCCGTGGAAAACGTTCCGGCCATGCTCAGCGCCTTTCCGGAACTCGCGCCTGGGGTCATCCTGGGAACGCTGGCCGGCGTTGGCTACGGGTTCACGAGGACTGGAAAGAGGACGGGCTCCCTGTCAGCTGGTGGCAGTCCGGCGGCGCCGGCGCCGTCACCGGGCTGTGGCCTGCGCCACAGCGCAGGGGCCGTAACCGACCGTGCGGTCGGCTACAAGGGGGCGCTCAGGAGGTGAGGACCGGCAGCCGTTGGAGCCCGCGCGTGAGCACGACGGGGTTCCACTGCAGATTGGTCGGGGCCAGGCGCAGGCCGGGCAGCCGCTCGAGGAAAAGGGCGAGGTCACCAGCGAGGCGCCGCGCGAGGAGCAGGCGCACCGCGCCGCGAGGCCGGATCGCGCGGCCGACGAGCCCAGCGCCCCGGAGCCGGCCCCGGCCGAGGTGATCGCCGCCGCGCTGGAGACCCAACCGGTTGCCGCACCTCCGCAGCCGCCCGCACCGCCCGCGGCGATGCCACCGCCCCCCGTCGTGCCGCCATCGCCGGCCGAACCGGCCCCACCAGCCGAGCCCACCGCACCCGCGGAGCCGCCGTCCGCGGCAGCCGAACCCACAGCCACTGAACCTGCCCCCGAAGCTACCGCCGAGCCCGCCACGCCCGGCAAGCCCGGCTGGCGCGAACGCCTGCGGACCAGCGCCTTCGCCCGCAGCTTCGGCGGCCTGTTCTATGGCAATCCCAAGCTCGACGATGACCTGCTCGACCAGGTCGAAATCGCGCTGATCACCGCCGATGTCGGCGTCGCGGCGACCACCGAGCTGGTCGAGAGCCTGCGCAAACGCATGAAATCGCGCGAATTCGCCGATGCCAACGCGCTGCTGCGGGCTTTGCGCGACCAGCTGCTGGCGCTGCTCAGGCCGGTCGCGGTGCCGCTGCAGATCGACGCCACCGCAAAACCCTTCGTGCTGTTGACCGTCGGGGTCAACGGGGTCGGCAAGACCACCACGATCGGCAAGCTCGCGCGGCGCTTCAAGGACGAGAACCGCACGCTGATGCTCGCCGCCGGCGACACCTTCCGCGCCGCCGCGGTCGCGCAGCTGCAGGCCTGGGGCGATCGCAACGGCGTGCCGGTGGTGGCACAAGGGCAGAACACGCAAGGCAAGGGCGGCGATGCGGCCTCGGTCGCGTTCGATGCGCTACAGGCGGCCAAGGCGCGTGGCACCCAGGTGTTGATCGCCGACACCGCCGGGCGCCTGCACACCCAGGTCGGGCTGATGGCCGAACTGGGCAAGATCAAGCGCGTGCTGGCCAAGCTCGACCCCGCCGCCCCGCACGAGGTGCTGATGGTGATCGACGGCACCACCGGGCAGAACGCGCTGTCGCAGTTGCGCCAGTTCCATGCCGCGGTCGGCGTGACCGGGCTGGTGGTGACCAAGCTGGACGGCACCGCCAAGGGCGGCGTGGTGTTCGCGCTGGCGCGCGAGTTCGGCATCCCGATCCGCTATGCCGGCATCGGCGAGCGCCCGGAGGACCTGCGCGTGTTCGACGCCGAAGCCTTTGTCGACGCGCTGCTGCCGGAGACCCTGAGCGCGTGAGCGCCGCTTTTGAAATGCGTGCCCGCGTAAGCGCCGCTTCGAAATGCTTGCCCGCGTGAGTCGCCACTTTGAAATGCCTGCCGCGTGAGCCGCAATGCGGCGCGCACGCGTGACGATGGCAAGCGGTAGCCTGCCCGGATGACCCAACCGCAACAGGCCCAGCGACCGCGACCCAATCGCAGGCGCAATGTATTGATCGCACTGCTGGTACTGGCGCTTGCGGTGCTGCTGTCGCTGCGCTGGGTATCGCGGCCGGACCAGGTCGCCCGCCTCTCGCTCGGCCGACTCGGCCAGGCACTCGGCCTGGAGATCACCGCCAGCGGCACCAGCCAATACCGGCTGCGCGGCGCCCCGATGCTGGTGGTGCGCGATCTGGTGGTGCGCCAGCCCGGCGCCGCCGCTCCGCTACTCACCGCACAACGTGCCTACCTGTCGCTGCCGTGGTCGACCATCCGCGCACGAGGTGCCGACCTGACGATCACCCGGATCGAGCTCGATGCGCCGCAGCTCGACCTGGCCGCGCTACAGGCCTGGCAGGACACACGCCCACCCTCGGAGGCGCGCGTGCCGACCTTGACCGACGGCCTGCAGGTGCTGCGCGGCCGGGTCATTGGCCCGGGCTGGTCGATCGAGGCCCTGGACCTGCAGCTGCCCTCGCTGCATCCACAACGCCCGGTCGCTGCGCACCTCGCCGGGCGGTACGTGCGCGGGGACGAGGGCCGCATCCGCGTGCCGTTCGATCTGCATGCCGCGCTGACGGCACCCGAGAGCGCCGCGGGTCTCGGCGCAGTCGGCGCGCTGGCGGTGGAGACGCCAGACTGGCGCTTGCCGATGCAGGCCCGATTGTCCGGGCGCGTGTACCGCGGCGATGCGGGCTTCAGGCTGGAGCGCTTCGAGTTCGGCGCGCGGGCGCGGTATCTCGGCGGCGAAGCCGAGTTGCCGTTCGCCTTCGGCCTGGCCGGCGACCTCGGCTACCGCGACGGCCGACTGGCGCTGGAGCCCTTGGCGCTGGACCTGCGCGGGCAAGGACTGGTGCCACGGCTGGACGCCCGCGGCCGCTTCGCGCTTGCCGATGCGATGGCCCTGCAGCTGGGCGGCACCCTCGCCCGCTGGCCCGAGGCGTGGCCGAGCCTGCCGCCACCACTCGGACAGTCCGCCGCACCTGTGCCGTTCGAGCTGGGCTACCGGGGCGACAGCGATCTATCGGGCACCACCTTCCTGCACTTGCAACGCGAGGCCACCCGCTTCGACGGCCGCTTCCATCTGCCCGAGGTGCTCGAATGGATGGACGCGATGACCATGGGCACGCCGCTGCCGCCGCTGGACGGCAGGTTGAACACGCCGCGGCTGGAGATCGCCGGCGCGGTGCTGGAAGGCGTGGAGGTCGAGCTCGACAACGGCCCTGCCGCGCCATGACCAGCATCCGCACCCAAGCTTCCGCTTTTCGCAGGAGCGACGTGAGTCGCGACCTGTACTTCGCCGCGATCGGCCGGTCGCGACTCACGTCGCTCCTACAATGGAAAAGGTTCTTTCGCGACCCAACCAAAAGCTCGCGGCTGAAGCCGCTTCTACAGCGGTCGACCGGCGCTGAAGCTCCCTCCTTCGAAAAAGGAGGGCTGGGGAGGATTTGCTCGTGCTTGCGACCGGTGACCCGATGATGCCGGACACCACCAGCCCCACCGACAGCTTCGCCCCGCGCCTGCTCAGCTGGTTCGACACCAGCGGCCGCCACGATTTGCCCTGGCAGCATCCGCGCACGCCCTATCGCGTATGGCTGTCGGAAATCATGCTGCAGCAGACCCAGGTCAGGACCGCCGCGCCCTACTTCGAACGCTTCGTTGCGGCGCTGCCGACGCTGCAGGCGCTCGCCGCCGCGCCGCTCGATGATGTGCTCGCGCTGTGGTCCGGCCTGGGCTACTACGCTCGCGCCCGAAACCTGCACGCCGCGGCCAAGCGCTGCCTGGAGCTGCACGGCAGTGAGCTGCCGCGTGATCCCGATGCGCTGGTCGCCCTGCCCGGCATCGGCCGCAGCACCGCCGCGGCGATCCTGTCGCAGGCCTGGGGCGAGCGCTTCGCGATCCTCGACGGCAACGTCAAGCGGGTGCTCGCGCGCTACCACGGCATCGAAGGCTGGCCGGGACTGCCGGCGGTGGAAAAACAGCTGTGGGCACTCGCCGAGGCCCACGTGCAGAGTCCGCACCTGCCGCCCACGCGCATGGCCGAATACACCCAGGCGCAGATGGACCTGGGTGCGACGCTGTGCACCCGCGCCGACCCGGCCTGCGTGCTGTGCCCGCTGCAGGACGAATGCGTCGCGCGCATCGAAGGTCGCATCGCCGGACTGCCCACGCCCAGGCCCGGCAAGGCGATTCCGCAACGCCATGCGCAAGTGCTGTGGCTGGAGGACGCCGGCGGCCGCGTGCTGCTGCAGCGCCGCCCGCCAGCCGGTATCTGGGCCTCGTTGTGGACGCTGCCGCAAGCCGACGACCTGGAGGGCGCAAGAAGCTGGTTCGAAGCGCAGTTCGCCGCGGATTTCGATGCCGGCCGGTCGCTACCGCCGATCGCCCACGCCTTCAGCCACTACAAGCTCCAGCTGCAGCCGCTGCACTGGCGCGGCGTCGCCCTGCGCGAGCGCGTGCGCGACAATGACGATCTGCGCTGGGTGGCCCGCGACCAGCTCGCGAGCCTGGGCATCCCGGCGCCCATCCGCAAATTGATCGAACAGTTGAGCCCAAGCTGATCGCCACCGCCGCCCCTGACCAAAGGCCACACCGATGCCGCGCACCGTCCATTGCCAATACGAGAACCGCCAGACCGAAGGCCTCGATTTCGTGCCCTGGCCGGGCGAGCTCGGCAAGCGCGTGTTCGCCGGCATCGGCAAGCAGGCCTGGGCCGCGTGGCTCGCCCACCAGACCATGCTGATCAACGAGAACCGGCTGTCGCCGATGAACCCCGAGCACCGCAAGTTCCTGGAAGCCGAGATGCAGAAGTTCCTGTTCGGCGGCGACGCCGAAAAGCCCGCCGGTTACGTGCCGCCGCCGGCGTCCTGAGCCCGCTCGGCCATCTCCACCGACTCGCGCATCTCGCGCTCGGCCTGCTTCAGCGCCGCCGCATCGATCGGGCGGATCTGCGCGATCCGGCACGGGATGCCGAACGAATCACGATCGAGCACATCGACGCTGTCGAAGCGCGCATGCACGCGGCCGAACTGGTTGCTCACCGAAATCGCGCGCGCGAACTCCAGGTCCTGGCAACTGCCGAGCAGGTCCAGCAGGTAGCCTTGGTTGGGCCGCGTCCACACCGCCAGCGCACTGTCGCCCAGAGGCGTCCAGCCGTTGATGCGACCGAAATAGTGGAAGCTCTCCACCGGCGCGCCGGCGTTGGCCTGGTAAAGCGCAAGCCGCTGCGCATCGCGCAAATTCGGCCCGTTGGCGCAGGCCGCCAGCCCAAGCGACATCGCGATGGTCAGAAGCAGCGTAGGTACCGGGATTCTCATTGGGGACTCCTTGCCCCGGCCAGGGGCACGATGGATCGCCTGCATCTTGCACTCACGCACGCCTGCGCCAGGTGACCACAATCCTGCCTCATTCAGCGCGCATGCGGCTTGCCAGTTCCGGGCCCCGCCCGTATCATCCCGCTCCTTGCACGGCCTCGCCGTGTCGTGGCCGGGTAGCTCAGTTGGTAGAGCAGGGGATTGAAAATCCCCGTGTCGGGGGTTCGATTCCCTCCCCGGCCACCATGATCAAACGCAAGCCCCGCAAAGCTCCAGCTTTGCGGGGCTTTTCGTATGCGCCATCGAATTTCAATGCTGCCCAGCAGCACCGTAGAACCGTAGGCTGGGCTGACAGGCCCAGCTTTCTGTCGGTCGCGTCGATGTTGCCAGAACGCTGGGCTTGGCAGCCCAAACCTACGTTTCCTCGCGGTGCTGGTCGCCGCGCATGAGACGCGGGCTCGCCAGAGTGCGGTGACCGCCTCCGGCTCCCGACCTGCATGAACTTCCTCCGCCAAGCCGTTGATAGTGATGGCTCAATTTTATGCGGCGAATTCGTTAGTAAAATTACCAACATGTTCCCGCAACGTGCCCGTCGTGCCTGCCTCCCGCTCCGGGGGGGCGGGCCTGCTCCAGCCCGCCGCCTCGGCCCTGCCATGGCGTGGATCGGCACGACGGGAAGGCCCGGCTGATGGGAAATGTTCTCGCCCTCGACAGCCTGCTCGATGCACGCCGGATCTGGCGTGGGCAGCCGGCTGCGCGTGCGCCTTCGAAACAGTCGACCGGGCTTGCGGCACTGGACGCGGCGCTGCCCAGCGGCGGCTGGCCGGAGGCGGCGTTGACCGAGTTGTTGTTGCCGGCCGATGGCGTGGGCGAGTTGCGCCTGTTGTGGCCGACGCTGGCGCGGTTGTCGCAAGCCGACGGCGTGGTCGCGCTGATCGCGCCGCCGTACCTGCCGTATGCCGCGGCCTGGGCACAGGCGGGGCTGCGCATGGATCGCCTGCAGGTCGTGCGTGCCGACGCGCGTGATGCCTTGTGGGCGGCCGAGCAGTGCCTGCGTTCGGCGGTGTGCGGGGCGGTGCTGTGCTGGCCGCAACAGGCCAACGACCGCAGCCTGCGACGGCTGCAGGTCGCCGCGGAAACCGGGCAATGCCTGGGCTTCGCGCTGCGGCCGTTGAAGGCCGCG
>JAHWKC010000138.1 GCA_019348095.1 Pseudomonadota bacterium
GCCACCGGCCGCTCGGTGGAGATCGAGTACCGCGCACGCACCCACGGCAACGTGTATCGCCACATGGCAGTGCGTGCGGTGCCGGTGCCCGATGCCAGTGGGGCGACCGTCGAGTGGATCGGTACCATGCGCGACGTGCACGACCGCCGCCTGGTCGAAGGACAACTGCAGCGCGCCGAGGCCGAACAGCGCGCATTGCTGGAAAACCTGCCGAACATGGTGTGGATGGCCGATCCGGACGGGCGCATCCGCTACCAGAACAAGCTGTGGGACGAATACACCGGGCTGGGCGGCGATACCGGTTGGCAGCAGGTCACCCATCCCGACGACCTGGCGCAGGCCACCGCCGCGTGGGAGTCGGCGATCGCTGGCGGCGAGCCGCTGAACCTGGAGTTGCGGTTCCGTCGCGCCGACGGCCAGTATCGCTGGCACATGGTCAAGGGCATTCCCATCTACGGCGTGCACGATGAAGGCCCGCGCGACCAGCCGCGCCGGATCCGCAGCTGGTACGGCGCCAGCACCGATATCGAGGACCAGAAGCGCGCGCTGGAAACCCTGGCTGCCGCCCACCAGCGCGTCAGCCAGTTCCTGGCCGTGCTCAGCCATGAGTTGCGCAATCCGCTTTCCGGCGTGACCACCGCCTGCGAACTGCTGACCCGGACCGACATCGATGAGCTGCAGCGTTCGCAAGCGCTCGCCACCATGTGCCGGCAGACCCGCCACCTGCAGCGAATGGTCGATGACCTGCTCGACACCGCGCGGGTGACCCAGGGCAAGATCGAACTGCGCCGCGAGCCCACCGACCTGATGGTGCTGCTGCAGGAAGTGCGGATGGATAATCTGTTGAAGGCCGAAGGCGAGTCGGTGCGCCTGTTGCCACCCTCCGGCCCGTCGCCGTGTTTCGTGCAGGGCGACCACGCCCGCCTGCGGCAGGTGTTCGACAACCTGGTGTCCAACGCGATCAAGGCCAGCGCGGCGGGCCAGGCGGTGCGCATCACGCTTCGCTGCGAGGCCACGCAGGCGCTGGTCGAGGTCGCCGACCAAGGACAGGGCATCGCTGCGGACGTGCGCGCCAGCCTGTTCGACCCGTTCGTGCAGGCGACCGCGTGGCGCGCGCGCGGCTTGGGGCTGGGCCTCAACATCGTGCAGAAGATCGCGATGCTGCACGGCGGATCGGTCTCGGTGGACAGTGCCGGGCTGGGGCGGGGCACGTGCTTCTCGGTGCGGCTGCCGTTGCTCGACGACACGCCGGAACCGCAGGCCCCGAAGGCCGCGTCGCGGGCGCGCCTGCTCGGCCATGTCCTGATTGTCGATGACGAGGCCGAGAACGCCGAAGCACTGGCGGTGCTACTGCGGATGGAGGGATTCACCGTCGACATCGCGACCGATGCCGAAGGGGCAATCTCGATGTGCCACGCGACGCCCTGTGACGTGGTGCTGTGCGACCTGGAACTGCCAGGCGCGCTGTCGGGCCACGACGTCGCTGCGGCACTGCGCACGCAAACGGATCCGCCCTACCTGATCGCCTACAGCGGCTATGGGCAGAATTCGGACCGGCAACGGACCGCCGAATCCGGCTTCAGGGCGCACGTGGTCAAGCCGGCCTTGCTGGAGGAGATCCTGGCGGTGTTACAGGATGGCCTGCGCCGCAAGCACGCCAGCGAGGCGCTTTAGAAACCGGACACGCGTGGATCGGGTGAGTGGGCGCATGTTCAAGTAGCTGTACCCAGCCCCGTGCGCTCTGTCGATTTCAACTGCCGATGACACCGCGGTTGGCATTGTGGCTGCGGCATTCTGCAAGGGGCAGTCGCGTTGACAAATCACGATGGTGGCAACGAGCTCGCTGACCTGATCCCCCATTTGGTATGGATCGCCGATGCCGTCGGCAATCCGGTCTGGTTCAATCGCCGCTGGTACGAGTACACCGGCGCGAGCGTGCAAGGCGGCCCGGAGCCCACCAGCTGGCATCGCTTCGTCCATCCCGACGCGCTTGATCGGGTCGTGCGGCGTTGGGAGGATGCGCTGGCTACCGGCGAGCCGTACGAAATGCAGTACCCCCTGCGCGATGCTCACGGAAGCTATCGCACGTTCCTGGCCCGGGCCGTGCCGATCCACGACGAAGCCGGCCGTATCGTGCGCTGGTTCGGCACCAATACCGATCTGGATGAGTTCGACCGTTCGCGCGAGGCCCAGCAGGAAGAGATGCGGCTGCTGGACATCGTCAACTCGACCGGGCAGGCGCTGGTTTCCCAGCTCGATCTGCAGACGCTGCTGCAGCAGATCACCGACGCCGCCACCGAGCTCAGCGGCGCGCAGTTCGGCGCGTTCTTCTACAACGTGACCGACGAGCAGGGCGAGTCGTACATGCTCTACACACTTTCGGGCGCCCCGCGGGAGGCCTTCAGCAAGTTCGGCCACCCCCGGGCGACGCCGCTGTTCGGCCCCACCTTCAGCGGCGAGGCGCCAATCCGGATCGATGATGTACTGGAAGACCCGCGCTACGGACAGTGGGGCCCACACCGCGGCATGCCCAAAGGGCACTTGCCCGTGCGCAGTTACCTCGCGGTGCCCGTGATCTCCCGCGCCGGCGACGTGATCGGCGGCCTGTTCTTCGGGCATCCGGAGGTCGGCGTATTCACCGAGCGCACCGAGCGGGTGATCACCGGCATCGTGGGGCAGGCGGCGGTCGCGCTGGACAACGCCCGCCTTTACGACGCAGTGAAGCGCGCTGCCGAGGAGCGCGAAAGATTGCTTGCGGCCGAACAGGCAGCGCGCACGGAAGCCGAGCACGCGAGCCGCATGAAGGACGAGTTCCTTGCGACCCTGTCGCATGAGCTGCGAACCCCGCTCAGCGCCATCGTGGGTTGGTCGCACATCCTGCAAACCGGCAACGCCACACCCGAGGATGTCGCGCGCGGCGCGGATGTGATCGGCCGCAATGCACGAGCCCAGGCCAAGCTGGTCGAAGACCTGCTCGACATGAGCCGAATCGTGGCAGGCAACGTGAGGCTCGACGTGCAGCCCACGGACCTCACCCCAGTGGCGACGGCGGCCGTGGAAGCGGTCACTCCCGCCGCCGACGCCAAGGGCATCCGCATTCGCAGGATCGTGGATCCGCGCGCGGGCCCGGTGCAGGGCGACCCGCACCGGCTGCAGCAGGTGATCTGGAATCTGCTGTCGAACGCAGTGAAGTTCACCCCCAAGAACGGGAGCGTCGAACTCGTCGTGGCGCGCGTGAATTCGCACGTTGAAATTACCGTGTCGGACAACGGCATGGGGATCGAGCGGGAGTTCCTGCCGTTCGTGTTCGACCGGTTCCGCCAGGCCGACGCCAAGACCACGCGGGCGTTCGGCGGCCTGGGCTTGGGGCTTTCCATCGTGCGCCAGTTGGTCGAGCTGCATGGCGGCACGATCCACGCCGAGAGTTCCGGAGCGGGGCAGGGCGCCACGTTCGTAGTCGAGCTCCCGCTCGCGCCCAGCCGGAACTTCAGCGACCAGGCGGAATCCTCCCAGCGTCCGCTATGCGCGGCCGAGGGAATGAACCTGGAAGGATTGACCGTGCTGGTCGTCGATGACGAAGCCGACGCGCGCGAGCTGCTTCGCCATCTGCTGGAGCAGAGACACGCGAAGGTGGTGACCGCGGACGACGCTGCGAGTGGCCTGGCCCGGCTGGACCAACAGATACCGGATCTGATCGTCAGCGACATCGGCATGCCGGGGAGGACCGACGGTTACGGCTTTATGCGCGAGGTCCGGCGGCGTCCTGCCGAACGTGGCGGCCGGACGCCGGCCGTGGCCCTGACTGCCTTCGCACGCTCGCAGGACCGGACTCACGCAATCATGGCCGGATACCAGGCGCACGTGGCCAAACCGTTCGAGGCGCAAGAGCTGCTTGTCACGATCGCCAGCCTGGCGGGCCGCCTTTGAGACCGAAATTCGCGCGTGAGCGATGGTGTGGCTTGCACGCGCTGAAGGCCGGATTGTCTACGGTTCGCTCATTCCACGCCTTCTATGCTGACATCCCTCTACTTTTCAAATACAAAGGCTGTATTTTTTATGGATAAGGGAACAGCAATGCGGTTATCGGAGTTTATCCGACACAACATGGAACCCATTCTTCAGGAATGGGAAGACTTCGCGCGAACGATCGGGCCCACGACCGGCGTCATGGACGTCGTGGAGCTGCGCGATCACGCGGAGGACATGTTGAAGGTGATCGCGGCGGACCTCGCGACCTCGCAAACCGACCAGGAGAGTGTCGAGAAGTCGAAGGGACACGCAACGGAAAGTTCAGGGGATACCGCTGCCGAGGTGCACGCCGAGGCGAGATTGAAATCCGGATTTACCATCGAGCAGCTGATATCGGAATATCGGGCGTTGCGCGCGAGCGTGCTTCTGCTGTGGTCCGATCAAGACGACGATGTGGTGCGTTTTCACGTGCGCGATATCACCCGGTTCAACGAAGCGGTCGACCAGGCGCTTGCCGAATCGGTAAGTCGCTACGCCGCTATGGTCCGGCAGGCTCAGGACATATTCGTAGGCATCCTCGGCCACGATCTGCGCACGCCCTTGCAGTCGGTCAGTCTCGGGGCCGAATATCTCATGCAGTCGCCGGACTCCGATGCCAATCTGATTCAGCTCGGTTCCCGGATGTTCAAGAGCAGTACGAGAATGAGCGAAATGCTCGACAACCTTCTCGACTTCACGAGAAGCCGCATCGGCGGCGGTATATCGATATCGCGCGCTGAGACAAACCTGGCGGCCGTATGCGAGCAGGTGGTTGAAGAGCTTAGCCTGTCCAATCCGGGCCGCACCATCCGCTGCGTGATCGATGGGGATGTCCGTGGAAGATGGGATGCAGGCAGGATAGGGCAGGTGTATCAGAATCTGATCAACAACGCCCTACAGCATGGAAGCAAGGACGGAGAGGTGTCGGTTGTCACTACTGCGGAGCCCCAAGAGATCGTGCTGACGGTTCACAACGATGGAGAACCGATAGCACCAGACGAACAGGAACATATCTTCGATCTACTCAGCCGCCATGCGAGGCATGCGGCTGGAGACGGCCCCTCGCAGAAGAACCTGGGGCTGGGGTTGTACATCACCCGGGAAATCGTGCTTGCGCATCATGGGTCGATCAGTCTCCAGTCCACGCAAGCAGCAGGGACCACCTTTACAGTTCGGCTTCCCAAAGACGGCACCTGACCGGCAGCAGACCACGGAAGCGGGATCCAAGGCGCCAAGGGTCAAGCCGGCCCTCGCTGGGGAGACGCGGGCGGTGACACAGACGTCGGCGGGCACAGGCCGCTCGTCCTGCTCCTGGCTTTTTATATTTTCCGCAAAGCTTGTGCGGCCTTGGTAGAGCGGAGCTTGCTCCGCTGCCAGGCCGGGTCGCAAGAGCAGCCGAGCATGCTCGGCTCTACCGCGGTTACCCCGGCGACCCGCCCCTCGGTAGGAGCGGCCCACCGGCGTGAGGCAGGGTCGCGGCGTAACCCGATCACGCTTCCGCGCGCCGCATCGGGTCAATGCGGTTGTTGCGACGGTGAGCCTTTCGAGGAGGAACCGCTCGATGTCGAGCCGCTCGACGCGGAACCACCGGAGGACGAGGACGAGCCGGCGCCGATCTCCTGCGAGCGGCCATCGCTGCTGCCCGAAGCACTGCTCTTGACCCGCAGGCGGTTGTCGACCTGCTTGACGCCGCTGCAGGCATCGACCAGGTCCTCGGCGCGATGTTTCATCCAGCGCTCCGTCACCGAGCCCTCCAGCGTCACTGAGCCACCCTCGGCCTTGACCTCGATGTCGCTGGCGTCGATATCGTGGTCATCGGTCAGCCGTTCGCAGACGTCCTCGAGAATCCGCTCGTCCGAGCGGGTGTACTGCTTGGGGCCGCGACCGCGGTGGCTCTGGCCCAGCTGCTGGCCGCCGTGCTGCGAGCCGACCGAGCTGGGGGTGCCGCCCGAAGGTGGCCGTGTAGGTGCTGTGCCGCAGCGCGAGCCGGCCGAACTGGCCGTGGACTGCGCCACTGTCGGCGTCGCTGGGCTGGTGCAGGTTGCTCTGCCCGGCATCGGCCTCACGCCGGCGCTGCTGACGGCGGAAGACCTGCCCTCCGGCGGCGAGCAGGCGATCGGTCAGCGCCGGGCTGAACCGCTCGAGCAGGTCGAGCTGCCGGGCTGCTGCACCGACGTAGATGTCCCGCCGCGGGTGGGTGGCGGCGAAGACGATCGCCTTGGCGACGACCTCCGGCTGGTACACGGGTGGC
>JAHWKC010000139.1 GCA_019348095.1 Pseudomonadota bacterium
AACGAGTTCACCTACGGCGTCTCCGACCGAGGTGCTTCGGTCCGGATCCCGTGGCAGGTGGAGAAGGAAGGCAAGGGCTACATCGAGGACCGCCGGCCCAACGCCAACTGCGATCCCTACGTGGTGACCCGGCTCATCACCAGGACCTGCTGCCAGGCGCTGGCCAAACCGTGACCGGGGCAGCCGCCTAAGGTCAGCCTGGTGGAAGCGCGCACCCCGGCCGAAGTCCTGCGGCATGCGGTGGACGAGGGCGTGGAGGTCGTAGATCTGCGGTTCTGCGACCTCCCCGGCCTCATGCAGCACTTCTCTGTCCCGGTGGTCCAGTTGACGGAGGAGGCCTTCGACGAGGGCTTCGGGTTCGACGGCTCGTCGATCCGCGGGTTCTCGGCGCAGGCGGAGTCGGACCTGCGGCTGTCGATCGACTGGGCGGCGTTCTACTGGCTGCCCTCGGACATCTTCGGGCCGGGCAAGGTGCTGGTGTTCGCCGAGGTCCGCGAGGCCGACGGCACCCCGTACCACGCCGACATGCGCGCGCAGCTCCGCCAGTTCGACATCGAAGCTATCGAAGCTGTACTCCGACAACACGCCAGGCTCCTGCAGTCGGCGCCGGCGGTAGTCGTCCCAGCGCATGCGCTCGTCGGTCGACAGCGTTTCCGGCCAGTTGCGTGCGCGATAGCGGAACAGCAGTTCGGGCATGCGCGCATCGCGGAAGCCGAACACGCGCTGCCCCAGCGCTGAGGGGGGCGTGCCGCGCACCTCGCGGAACAGGCGCTTGTCGCCGTCGGCGATGAAGCCGTCGTAGAGCGCGGCATCGACGTCCGACGGCAGGCGTTCGCGTTCGCCGGCAAACACCCGGCGCACTTTTTCGACCAGTGCCGGCCCGGCTTCACGAATGCGCGCCGCGCGCAGCTCGGCCTCGGCCGGATCGATGCAGAGTCGCGCGAAGTCGGTCTCGCGCAGGTGCGACCAGGAGATCAGCGCGGGGCAGCGGTTGAGGTGCACTTCCTTGAGCGCGATACGCGTCTCGCCTTCGGCCAGATCGGCGGCCGGGGTGTACAGGCGCGCTGCGATCTGATCGGCATCCAGCTCGATCAGGTGGGCCGGGTTCTGGGTGAGGTCGAACACGATCACCCGGCTGTCGATGCGCGGATTACGCGCCAGCGGCAGGATCGGCGCGGCGCACATGCGGCTGGCCGGGAAGCGCTGCGAGACGTGAAGCGCCGGCGTCATCGCGATCGTGTCGAGCAGGGTGGCGCAATGGCGTTTGTCGCGCAGCCGCAGCGAGTACTGCCACAGCTTCGGCTGGGCCGCCTTGAACTTCCGGGCCAGGCCGATCAGCGCGCGCACATCCGACAATGCCTCGTGCGCATCGCCCTGGCGTACGCCGTTGGCCTCGGCCAGGTGCTCGAGCTTGAACGAGGTGGCGCCGTCCTCGCGTTTGGGCCAGACCAGCCCCTCGGGCCGCAGGGCATGGGCCAGGCGCAGCACGTCGAGCAGGTCCCAGCGGCAGTTGCCGCCGCGCCATTCGCGCTCGTAGGCATCGAAAAAGTTGCGAAACAGGCCGTGGCGGATGAACTCGTCGTCGAAGCGCAGCGAGTTGTAGCCGAGGCTGCAGGTCTCCGGTCGCGACATTTCCTCGAAAATCAGTGCGAACGCATCGGCTTCGGTCATGCCGTCGCGCAGTGCCTGCTGCGGAGCGATGCCGGTGATCAGGGTGGCGACCGGCGAGGGCAGCAGGTCGCCTGCGGGTTTGACGAAGATGCTGATCGGCTCGCCGATCTCGTTGAGTTCGGCGTCGGTGCGGATCGCGGCAAATTGTGCGATGCGCGTCCGGCGCGGGTCGGCGCCGAAGGTTTCCAAATCGTAGAACAGAAAGCTGGCGGGCATACGTGCATCTTCGCATTGATGCGCTGTAGGAGCGGCTTCAGCCGCGAAGAGTGCAGGCCACTGACGCCGGCGCACGATCCTCTTCGCGGCTGAAGCCGCTCCTACAGCGGCGAGGAGGTTCCGGGCAGGGGCGGCAACCTGGCTGTCACGATCGCATCGACCGTATCCCAATCCAGCGCCTCCAGGCTGTCATGCCCGCCGGTCAGCTCGACCAGCAGCTCGCGCTGGACGTTGCCGCGCTGCAGCGCGAGTGCGTACGGCAGACGCTGGAAGGTGACCATTGCGTAACGCGGCACGAACCGTCCCGGGTGCCTTTCGGCCAGCTGCCGCTCCAGCGCCCGCTGCAGCAGGTAGTCCTCGTCATCGACGCGGTCGCGCATCTCCAGGTAGTTCTCCAGCGCCATTGTCTGGATCGCGCGAGCGTTGGGCAGGCGCTCGGCCTGGAATTCGGCGAACGCGGCGGCACGGTCATCCGTGGCATCCAGATGCTCGGCCAGGGCGAGGCAGTCCTCGAACGCGCAGTTCATGCCCTGGCCGTGGAACGGCACCATCGCGTGGGCGGCGTCGCCGAGCAGCACCGCGCGATGATCCAGGTGCCAGCGATCCAGGTACAGCGTGCCCAGCAGGCCGGTCGGATTACGTTCGAAGTCGCGCTCCAGCTGCGGTATCAGCGGCAGCGCATCGCTGAAGTCGCTGGCGAACAGCGCGCGTGCGTCCGCGCCGGTGCGGACGGTCTGGAAGCTCGGGTCGCCTTGGTTGGGTAGAAACAGCGTCACGGTGAACGTGCGCCCGTCGTTGGGCAAGGCGATGCACATGTAGCGGCCGCGCGGCCAGATATGCAGCGCATTGGGCTCGATGCTGAAGCCGCCATCGGCGGCCGGCGGGATCTCAAGCTCCTTGTAGGAATGGCCGAGGAACTCGGTGCGCTCGCCGAGTTCGCATCGTGTCTTCATCGCGCCCCGCAGCGATGATCCCGCGCCGTCGGCGCCCACCAGGCTGTCGAAACTGATGACGTGGCTGCTGCCATCGCGGTCATCGGCCAGGCATGCGGTCCGGGCATCGAAATCGACCGACGCCAGAGCGCGGTTGAAGTGCAGCCTCGCCCCGGCATGCTCGGCGATGTCGAGCAACACCACGTTGAGCTGGCCACGGTGGACCGACCAGATCACTTCGCTGTCGTCGCGGCCGTAGCGCTGCAGGTCGGTCCGGCCATCGGCGAAGTGGACCATGCGGCCGCGCATCATCACCGCCTGCGCCATCACCGCATCGTCGGCGCCGGCCAGCCGCAATGCATGCAGGCCACGCTCGGCCAGGGCCAGGTTGATCGAGCGGCCGCCTTCGTAGCCCTCCAGGCGCGGATCACCGCGCTTCTCGTAGACGTCGACCCGCCAACCGCGTCGCGCCAGCAGGGTGGCGAGCAGGGCGCCGGCCAAGCCTGCGCCGATGATGGTGATGTGCCTTGCGGAGTCAGCCCTCAATGTCGCCTCGCTACTGTCGTTGCAAGCTGTCATCCCCGCGCAGGCGGGGATCCAGAGACTTCAGCGTGATCAATGATGACTGACCAGAGATCCTTCCAGGCCGGGTTGGCTTCTTCGACCAGCCGTATCTTCCAGCCACGGTTCCACTTCTTGATCTGCTTCTCGCGCGTGATAGCACCTTCCATGCTTCCAGCCAGTTCGTACCACACCAGCCGCGTCACATCGTATCGCTTCGAGAATCCATCGACGATGTGCTCGCGGTGCTGCCAGATGCGTCCGACCAGGTTGCTGGTCACGCCGGTGTACAAGGTTCCTTTTCTGCTGCTGGCGAGTATGTATACCGCCGGTTGCTTTTCCATAAGCCGCCTCCTTGTCGATGGCTCCCGCTTCCCGAGCCGTCATCCCGCGAGGGGGGTCGAGAGCTTCAGAGAGCAGTCGATATTTCCTGACGCTGCATGCTGAAGCCTCTGGATCCCCGCCTTCGCGGGGATGACGGCTGAAAGCTACGTGCTGGAAGACAGCGCGCGCCACCCCTCCACCACGCGCGCAAAGCGCAGCACGTCGGCATGCGTGTTGTAGAGCGGGGCGGGGGAGATGCGGATCACGTCCGGTTCGCGCCAGTCGCCCAGCACGCCGTTCGCCGCCAGATACTCGAACAGCGCGCGTCCGCGTTCATGGCCGCCAACCACGCGCAGCGAGAGCTGGCAGCCACGCCTCTCCGGCTCGACCGGCGTCACGATCTGCAGGGTGTCCAGCAGGCGCGTACGGATCAGCGCTTCCAGGTATCCGGTCAGTCGGCGCGATTTCTCGCGCAACGCCGGCATGCCGACGCGGTCGAACAGCTCGAGGGAGGCGCGCAGTGGGGCCAGCGCCAGGATTGGCGGATTGCTGAGCTGCCAGCCTTCCGCGCCGGGCGTCGGCACGAACTCCGGTGCCATGCGGAAGCGGGTCGAGGCCTCGTGGCCCCACCAGCCGGCGAGCCGAGGCCGCTCCGTCTGCGCGTGGCGCTCATGGATGAAGCAGCCGGCGACCGCGCCGGGTCCGCTGTTGAGGTACTTGTAATGGCACCACACCGCGAAGTCGGTATTGCTGTCGTGCAGTGCCAGCTCGAGGTTGCCGACCGCGTGCGCCAGGTCGAAGCCGCACACTGCGCCCTGGGCATGACTCAGCCGGGCGATCTCGGCGAGATCGAATGCCTGGCCGCTGCGATACTGGACGCCCGGCCACAACACCAGCGCCAGGCGCGGGCCGTGTTCGGCGATGGCGCCGGCAATCGCGGCCATGGAGAACGTGCCCTCGGGCTCGTCGGGCTGCAGTTCGATCAGGTCGCTGGCCGGATCGAAGCCGTGATGGGTGAGCTGCGAGGCGACGGCGTGGCGGTCGGACGGAAATGCGCCGGCCTCGATCAGGATCGCCGGGCGCTCCCGGGTGGGCCGGTAGAAACTGGCCATCATGAAATGCAGGTTGGCGGTCAGCGAATTCATCGCCACAACTTCCGATGGCCTCGCGCCGACCAGGCGCGCCAGGGGCTCGCGCACCAGCTCGTGGTAGGTCATCCACTGCGCCGGCCCGGTGAAGTGGCCCTCGACCGCAGCGGTGGCCCAGCTGTCGAGCACCTGCTCGACATGGGCGCGTGCACCGCGCGGCTGCAGGCCGAGCGAGTTGCCGACGAAGTAGGCCTGCTCGGCATCGCCGTGGCGGGGGATGTGGAACTGGTCACGCAGTGTCGGCAACGGATCACTCGCGTCTAGCGCGCGGGCGTGGTCTTGGGAAAAAAGATCGGTCACGGTGCAGCGGATTCCTGTAGGGGCGCCCCAACGGCGCGATGGTCAGCTTCGGGTGTTCGCGTTGCCTCGGGCGGCGCTAGGCGAATCGCGACTTGGGCAACCCGAGCCACTCCAGCGCGGTGCCATGGTAGAGCCGGGCCTGGTCGGCTTCGCCCAGGCCCAGCGATGCGATTCCCGCGCCCGGCGTCTGTTCGCCCAGCGGGAACGGATAGTCGGTGCCCAGCATTACCCGCGACACGCCGCAGGTGTCGAGCAGGTACCGGAGCGCGCGGTCATCGGCGACCCACGAGTCGAAATACATGCGCGCCAGGTACTCGCGCGGGTTGCGTGGATTGTCGGTGGCGACCAGGTCTGGGCGCATGTTGAAGCCGTGTTCGATGCGGCCGATCGTGTAGGGAAAACTACCACCGCCATGCGCCATGCAGATCTTCAGCTTGGGCAGGCGCTCCAGCACCCCCCCGAACACCAGGCTGCAGGCCGCGCGCGATTGCTCGGCCGGCATGCCGACCAGCCACGGCAGCCAGTACTTGGGCATCGAGGCGGTGCCCATCATGTCCCAGGGATGCACCAGGATGGCCGCGCCGAGTTCGCTGGCGGCCTGGAAGAACTCGAACAGCTCCGGCGCGTCCAGGTTCCAGTCGTTGACATGGCTGCCGATCTGCACGCCCTGCAGCCCGAGCTGGTCCATGCAGCGTTCCAGTTCCTGCACCGCCAGGCGCGGCGACTGCAGCGGCACGGTGCCGATGCCGGCGTAGTGCCGCGGATGGGCGTTGCAGGCATCGGCCATGTGGTCGTTGAGCGCCTGGTGCAGCTCCAGCGCGTGATGCGGTTTCGCCCAGTAGCTGAACATCACCGGCACGGTGCTCAACACCATGACTCCGAGCACGGAACGCAGCTGCTACTACCTGTGGGCCTTCGCCCGCGACTGGTGCTTGGGCAGCCAGTCCATCACCACCCGCCTGCGGGAGGGCGTCACGGGAGTCTTCTTCGAGGACGAGCAGATGCTGGAGGCGCAGCAGCGGGGCATCGACGCGAACCCCGGCTACGACTTCTACAACCTGAACATCGACGCCAGCAGCATGTGGACGCGCCGC
>JAHWKC010000013.1 GCA_019348095.1 Pseudomonadota bacterium
GGGCCTTCCAGCCAGCCCTGGTGGCTGCCGGACGATCCGCTGTAGTAGTAGGTGCCGTCCGGCTCGATCTCCGAATCGCCGCTGCCGGTGAGGGACCCGGTGTACTGGGTGCAGCTGGTGCATGGCGCGCCGCTGGACTCGGCGTAGTTGCCGGTCAGGTTGACGCCGGAGAAGCTGGAGTACGCCTTGACCCGGACGTACCAGGTGCCGGCCGCGGGGCTGGCGAAGTCGCAGCGCTCCTCATTGCCGCTCTTGTAGGGCCGGCAATCGTAGGAGCTGTCGGTCGGTGCGCTGCCGTACTTCACGTAGAGGTCGGCATCGCCGGTGCCGCCGCTGATCACGAAGCTCAGGTCGGTGGCGCCGGAGGGCACCTCCAGGGTGTAGCTCAGCGAATTGCCGGTGGAGGCCGACAGGCTGGTTTCGGTCACCCCCTTGGTCAGAGTGCCGCCGCCACCGCTCGCGTCGACTGCGGCACGGGCGTCGACGATGCCGTCACCGATGTCCTTGTCGATGCTGGTCGGGAACGCGCGCAGCGTGCTCTTGAGCGTCGACTCGATGTCGGCCGGGGTCAGCCCGCCGCCGGCAGTGGCCTGCATCAGCGCGGCCACGCCGGCGACGTGCGGCGACGCCATCGAGGTGCCCGACATCAGGCTGTAGCTTTCTGTGGACGGCGTGGTGCTGCCGCTGTTGACGGTCGAGGCGATGTCGCTACCCGGCGCGGCGACGTCGATCAGGCTGCCGTAGTTGGAGAAGCTCGAGCGGCCGCCCTGGCGCGTGGTCGAGGCCACCGCGATGACGTTGTTGCAGCTGGCCGGGGTGAAGTTGGCGGTGTCCGCGTTGGAGTTGCCAGCCGCGACCACGACCGTGGTGCCGCGGTTGACCGCGGCGTTGATCGCGTTCTGGTAGGTGCTCGAGCAGGTGCCCGAGCCGCCGAGGCTCATGTTGATGATCTCGGCCGGGTTGGCATTGGCCGGCACGCCGGAGACGCTGCCGCCCGACGCCCAGGTGATGCCGTCGACGATATCGGAGGTGAAGCCGCCGCACTTGCCGAGCACGCGCACCGGCACGACCTTGGCCCCGTAGGCGACGCCGGCCACGCCCTTGGCGTTGTTGGTGACCGCCGCAACCGTGCCGGTCACGTGGGTGCCGTGCCAGCTGGAGTTGCTCGCCGGACTGCCGCTGTAGCATTCATCGGCGGCGGCCCAGTCGCCCTGGTCCTGCGGGTTGCTGTCGCGGCCGTTGCCGTCGCGCGCCATGCCGGCATCGCTGATGAAGTCGTAGCCCGCCGCGATGTTGGCGTCCAAGTCGCTGTGCGCGGTGATTCCGGTATCCAGCACCGCCACCACCACACCGTTGCCGTTGCTCACGTCCCAGGCCTGGTCGGCGCGGATGCCGCCGGTGGCTTCGTGGTAGTGCCACTGGTACTCGGCGTAGTGGGTGTCGTTGGGCGTCAGTGCCGGCTGCATCAGCTGGTCGACCTCGACGTACTCGACGTTCGGATCGGCGGCGAGCTGGCGCATCAAGGTTTCGGCCTCGGCGCGATCGAGCTTGCGGTTGCTGCGCACCACCTCGGCGCCGGTGGCAATGCGGCGCAGGTGCTGCAGGCCGAGCGCCCGGCCGCTGCGGGCTGCGGCGGCTGCATTGTTCAGTGCGCGCTGTAGCGCAGCGGTGCTGGCGTGCTCGCTGCTGCCATCGCGGTATTTGACGATGAATCGATCGTGCGTTGGCGCGGACTGCAGGCCGCTCATGTTCACGCGGTCGTTGGCCCACGCAGGTGCGGACAGCAGCGCCACTGTTGTGGCGGCCGCGAGCGCGCGTATGCGCAGGCGACGCGAATAGGACTGAGACATATCTGAACCCCCGAAGATTGGACGAGACGCCGCGCATCGGGGCCGCGCAAGTGGTACCTGCTCGACACCCGACCTGGCGACGCCAAAAGCTGACGTGTTAGGTCAGCGAATCCACGCTATCGGACCGTTCAGTGTTCATTCAAGCTGCGGTCGCAGCATTTAACGGCATGTTTTTGTGACGGACGTCGCGTATCCGCGCACCTCGGCCTATGCCAATGGTCATGTCCCTCGCGGCTCGGCGGGGATGTCGGTGCCAATGCCGCGCGCCTCCATGGTTCGATGCGCCGCCGGCCGCGCTGCACGGTTTTTCTGGGCAGCGGCATCGCCGCGAGTGGTATGGCGCCGCCCGCCTCGCCATGACCGAAGTCATGTGCATCAGCGGCACGCAAGGGGCTGAGCGTGCCGGCCGTCAGGCGCAGGCCGGCGCAGCTGCTTGTCGAGAGTGCTGCCCGGCCCGCTACAGCATGCCGGTCTCGAGGCGTGCGGCCTCGGACATCATCGTGCGGTTCCACGGCGGGTCGAACACCAGCTCGACATCGGCCTCGCTGACGGTGGGGATCATCTCGATCTTGTCGCGCACGTCGTCGACCAGGATGTCGCCCATGCCGCAGGCGGGGGCGGTCAGGGTCATGCGCACCTCGACCAGCCGGCTGCCGTCATCGGCCGGCTTCACCACGGCCTCGTAGACCAGGCCCAGGTCGACCACGTTGATCGGGATCTCCGGATCAAAGCAGGTGCGCAGCTGCTTCCACACCATCTGCTCGACGGTGTCGTCGTCGGCGCCTTCGGGCAACTGCAGCGGCTGCGGCGGCTCCTTGCCGATCGCGTCGGCGTCGTGGCCCGCGATGCGGAACAGGTTGCCCTCGACAAACACGGTGTAGCTGCCGCCGAGCGCCTGGGTGATGTAGCCGACGCTGCCGGCGGGCAGGTTGACGGCCTCACCCTGCGGCACCAGGACGGCGGCGCAATCGCGCTCGAAACGGACAGGTTCACTGCTGCGGGAATACATACCGGGATACGCCAAAGAGGTGTCGAGAAGATTGGGGTGCCGGGCGCTGGCACAAGGCCGGCCATTCTACCGGCCGGCTTGGCCGCTATGCTGTGCGGCTTGCCGGTAGACCGGATCGCTCCCTGAATGAAACCCGCTGCTTTTTCCTCGCGCCGCGCCAACTGGCTGTCGTGGCTGTTGCTGCTGCTCAGCGTGGCCGGCTTTGCCGCCATCTGGGTGCTTGTGAGCCTCTACAGCGACGGCCAGCAGAGCTGGATGGCCGTACTGGGCGCGCTGGACGTGGCCTGGATGCTGCGCCTGGGCGGATGGCGGCCAGGCGGCATCCGCGCAGTCCTGGCGCTGATCGGCACCGGGCTGATCGTGGTGTTGGCCAACTGGGGCATCACCGCCTCGCACCTGGGCGCGGCACTCGGACTGCAGCCGTGGGAGTCGGCGCTGAAACTCGGCAGCCAGCATGCGTGGACGCTGGCGCAGCTGGCCAATGGCCCCGCGGATGTCGCCTGGATCGTACTGGCGCTGGTACTCGCGGCGCTGCTGTCGCGCTGAGTCTGCCGCCGCGTGCCTGGCCGCGACTCCGGCAATGCGGGGCTTGCTGCGCTGCTCCTGGTACGCAGCGCGCGCGATCAGTGCCCGCCGTCGAGCGCCTTGAGCTCCGACACCAGCGCGCTGGCCATCTCCGCGCCATCACCGTAGAGCATGCGCGTGTTGTCGGCATAGAACAGCGCGTTCTCGATGCCGGCGAAACCCGGGCGCATGGAGCGCTTCAGGAACACCACCTGCCGCGCCTCGTCGGCGTCGAGGATCGGCATCCCGTAGATGGGGGCGCTCGGCGTGGTCCGGGCGGCGGGGTTGACCACGTCGTTGGCGCCGATCACCAGCGCCACGTCGGTATTGGGGAACTCGGGGTTAATGTCGTCCATGTCGGCGATCAGGTCGTACGGGACGCCCGCTTCGGCCAGCAGCACGTTCATGTGGCCGGGCATGCGGCCTGCCACCGGGTGGATCGCGAACTTCACCTTGACCCCGCGCTCGGCCAGCTTCTGGGTCAGCTCCCAGATCTTGTGCTGCGCCTGCGCCACGGCCATGCCGTAGCCGGGCACGATCACCACGCGCTCGGCGTACGCCATCATCGCGGCGACGTCGCCGGCCTCGATGGGCTTCTGGCTGCCGGCGATCTCCTGCGCCGTGGCGCCGCCACCGCCAAAGCTGGAGAACAGCACGCCGCTGATCGGCCGGTTCATCGCCTTGGCCATCAGCCGGGTCAGCAGCATGCCGGCCGCGCCGACCATGGTGCCGGCGATGATCAGCGCGTCGAAACCCAGCACATAGCCCTCGAACGCGACCGCCAGGCCGGTCAGCGCGTTGTACAGCGAGATCACCACCGGCATGTCGGCGCCGCCGATCGGCAGCGTCATCAGCACGCCCAGTGCCAGTGCCAGCGCGAAGAACCCGACGATCGCAAGCGGGTCCAGCGTTGCGACCACGATGCCGCCCAGCACCACCATCGCCACGAACACCGCGGCATTGAACAGCTGCTGACCGGGAAACACCACGCGCCGGTCGAGCCGGCCATCGAGCTTGGCCCAGGCGATCACCGACCCCGACAGCGCGATCGCACCGATCGCCGCGCCGGTCACCGCCAGCGTCCGGGTGAACGTGTCCGGTCCGATCTGCGCCTGCAACTGTGCGAGCAGCGCATTGGACGGCACCAGCGCCGACCAGCGCAGCAGCTCGACCGCGCCGATCGCCGCGGCCGAACCGCCGCCCATCCCGTTGTACAGCGCGACCATCTGCGGCATGTCGGTGATCGCGACCTTCCTGCCCGAGATCCACGCCGCCGCAGTGCCGATCACCAGCGCGGTCACGATCAACCCCAGGTTGTGCAGGTCCGGCAGCAGGAACGTCGCCGCGGTTGCAAGCACCATCCCGACCCCGGCCCAGCGGATGCCGCTGCGCGCGGTCACCGGCGAGGCCATGCGTTGCAGGCCGATCAGGAACAGGGTCGCGGCGATGAAGTAACTGGCGCCGACCAGCAGCAGGCGCAGTTCGCCGGCGCTCATGGCTGGGACTCCGGGACTCGGGGCCCGGGACCGGGGACCCGGGAAACAGCAACCGCCGACGCGCGCCGGGACTCTACCCGGGTCCCCGGTCCCCGGTCCCCGGTCCCGTTGCTCATGCCTGCCCCCCCGGCCGCCGGGATGACTTGAACATCTCCAGCATCCGCTCGGTCACCACGTAGCCGCCGGCCGCGTTGCCTGCGCCCAGCAGCACCGCGACAAAGCCGATGGCCTTCTCCAGGGTGGTGTCGGCATGGCCGAGCACCACCATCGCGCCGATCAGCACGATGCCGTGGATGAAGTTGGAGCCCGACATCAGCGGCGTGTGCAGGATCACCGGCACCCGCGAGATGATCACGTGGCCGGCGATCGCCGCCAGCATGAAGATGTACAGCGCCTCAAATCCGTCGCTCATCTTGTCCCCCGTGGCGTGACCACCCCAATGACGTGACCGGGCCGCATTCGTCGGTTGCGGCGCCCCAAGCATCATAACCATGCGCGCATCCGGGGAAAGGCCGGCGCTTCGCGTGTGTCAACCGTCGCCCGCCTCGGACGTTGTCTCTGCAAGCCGGCAGCATTGGTCCGGCAGGAGGGAGGCGCCGATGAGCAACCATGTGGATCCGGCCCAGGGCGGTCCAGTCACGGGCGCCGCGCGTGCGCGCCGCGACCGTCGTGCCGGCGGGTGGGCCTCGGCGCTATGCTGCTGCAGGTGAGCCCCGATGCCGTTGACTCCGCCGCCGCTGGCGCGCCCGATGCCGTGCCGTGCGAAGCCACCGCGGACGAGGCCAGGCGCGGACCGGCGTCGCTGGAGCAGTTTCTCGCCGACATCGGCGCGCGCGCGTTCCGCTTCGCCGAGATCGGCCTGCGCCAGCGCGATGACGCGCTGGACGCGGTGCAGGACGCGATGATCAAGATGCTCGCCTACGCCGACCGGCCGCCCCCGGAGTGGACGCCGCTGTTCTGGAGCATCCTGCGCAGCCGCATCGTCGACATCCAGCGGCGCCGCATCTTCCGGACGCGCTGGCTGGCGCCGGCGGCCGAGCGCGAGGACGGCGGCGTGGTCGAATGGGCCGACAGCACGCCGGGCCCGTCGCGCAGCCACGACAGCCGCGAGGCCTATGCGCGACTGGTCGATGCGCTGGGCGCGCTGCCACGACGCCAGCGCGAGGCCTTCAGCCTGCGAATCCTGGAGGAGCTCGACGTCGCCACCACCGCACGGGCGATGGGGTGCAGCGAGGGCTCGGTCAAGACCCACCTGTCGCGCGCGCGCGAAGCATTGCAGCGGCAACTGGAGGCATGGCGATGAACATCCCGACCGGCACCGATCCGCGCGACCTCGACCCGCGTGACCGCGCTTTCGACCGGGCGATGCGTGCGCGCCATGCCGAGGCGCTGAGGCAGGTACCGGCATCGATCCATGCGCGCCTGCGTGCGCCGCGTCACGCCAGTGCGACCGGCTCGGCTACCCCGGTGAGTGGCAGCAGCTGGCGGCTCGCCGGCCTTTGCGCCGCGGTCTTCGCGGTGGCGCTGGGCCTGCGGCATTTCACTGCACCTTCGATGCCGGCACCGACGGCGCCACCGGTGGCTGCGACCACGCCGGTTGCGCAAATCGATCTGGCAGTCGCCGCACTTGATGAAAACCCCGACCTCTATTTGTGGCTGGCCGCCAACGACGACGCCCTGCCGCCAGTTCCGGAGCAATGACCATGAGCACCGCCCCTCCCCGCCGCTGGCGCCGCGCCGCCGCACTGCTGGTCTTGATGGCCGTCGGCCTGCCAGGACTCGCCACACCGCCCAGCGCCCCGCTGCCGGCATGGGAGCAACTCGATCCGGCCCGGCGCGAGCAACTGATCACGCCGATCCGCGACCGCTGGAACGCCGAGCCGGACCAGCGTGAGCGCATGCTCAAGCACGCGCAACGCTGGCAGGAGATGACGCCGGAGCAGCGCGAGCGCGCCCATCACGGCATGCAACGCTGGCACGGGATGAACCGTGAGCAGCGCGAACAGATGCGTGCGCTGTACGCAAAAATGCAGGACCTGGCGCCGGAACAGCGCCGTGCGCTGAAGACCCGATGGAAGCAGATGACCACCGAACAGCGCCGCACCTGGGTGCAGGCCAATCGTCCATGCAAGACATCACCGGCTCGACCGCGGGAGTGAACACGCGGCAGGGTGCTTAGGATTCTGGGCTCGGGTCAGGCGGCCGTGGCGTCGCGTTCGGGCCAGACCGTCCGCGACAGCAACTCGTCACTCCAGTCGAACGCCAGCGCGCCGTCCTTGATGAACAGGCTGACGAAGTTCAGCAGGTTGCGCGCGTACATCTCGCTGGCATGCACCGCGCCGCTGCTGGCCAGATCCAGCGGCCCGGCGACACTGACGCCGTTGACGTCGATGGTTTCGCCGCGCCGGGTCAGCTCGCAGTTGCCGCCGCTCTCGGCAGCCAGGTCGACCACGACGCTGCCGGGTTTCATCCCGGCGACCATCGCGGCACTGATGATCTTCGGCGCCGGCCGGCCCGGCACCGCGGCGGTGCAGACGATGACGTCGACGTGCTTCAGGTGCTCGCCGAGCCGGCGCTGCTGCTCGGCGCGCTCCTGCTCCGTGAGCTGGCGCGCGTAACCGCCCTCGCCGGCGGCACTGACCCCAAGGTCGAGGAACTTGCCGCCGAGCGATTGGATCTGCTCGCGCGTCTCCGGCCGCACATCGAAGCCCTCGACCTGCGCACCCAACCGGCGCGCGGTGGCGATTGCCTGCAGGCCGGCCACTCCGGCCCCGATCACCAGCACCCTCGAGGGGCGGATCGTGCCGGCGGCGGTGGTCAGCATCGGAAAGAACCGGGGCGCCAGTTGCGCCGCGATCAGCACCGCCTTGTAGCCGGCAACGCTGGCCTGCGAGCTCAGCACGTCCATTGCCTGCGCCCGTGTGGTGCGCGGCAAGCGCTCCAGCGGGAACGCCTGCAACCCGCGCGCGATGATCGCCTCGGCGCGCGCGGCATCGGCCTGCGGTGCGAGCAGCCCGACCAGCGTTGCGCCCTGGCGCATGCGGTGCAGTGCGGCGGCTTCCGGCGGCTGCACGCAGAGCACCAGATCGGCCTCGTCACGGGCAGCAGCGGCATCGCCGACCAGTTGCGCCCCGGCCTCGGCGTAGGCGTCGTCACTGAAAGCCGCGCCGCGCCCGGCGCCGCGTTCGACCCGCACCCGCGCGCCGGCGGCAACCAGTTTCCTGCAGGTTTCCGGGGTCAGCGCCACGCGTCGTTCACCCGCCGCGGCTTCGCGTGCAATGCCCACCACCGGCCCGTCGCCTGTCGCACTGCCTGCCGTCTCTGCCATGCAATCGCTCCGTACGCGGTTGGCGGCATCGTAGCGAATGCCTCGGGACGGCGCGATCGCCGCGGCGGGGGACTCGGGACTCGGGACTCGGGACTCGCGAGAGCCTGACATTTCCGCAGGCTCGTCTTGCAAGCCCGGCTGGGCAGCCGGCCGCCGGCAATCGATGGCGCAAAGCGCTGGGCTTTGCAGCCCGGCCTACGCTCACTCCTACGTGCTGCCGACCTAGTGCTGGCCGACCGCCTTGTCCAGGCGCTGCCGCACATGCCGCATCGCCTCATCGAACGCGGTGCGCTCGGTGCCGACCTGCACGCGACCGGCACTGGCGAGCAAGGCCAGCTCTTCGGCCGAGGCGACCAGCACGCGCACGCCGCGGCGGTTGACCAGCAGGAAGCGCGAAGTCAGCGGACTGACCCAGGCGACCTTCGCGGCGCTGACCTCGCCATTGGTGTCGGTCAGGCGCAGCCATTCGCCGGGCGCGAGCTTGCGCATGCGCGCGGCGAGCGCCTGGTCATGACCGACCGTGTCGGTGCCACCGGCCAGCCACAGGCGGCGGTCATCGGCGCCGTCGTTCTCGTTGTCGGCAGCCAGCGGAGCCGGGACCGGCTTGTGGCGCGGCCGATCTGGCGTGGCCAACGCGTGCACCAGGGTAGCCAGGCTCTGGCGTGCGGCGCTCTCATCAAGGCCGGAACCGGCCAGGCACTGCATGATCGCCGGCTCCAGCTCGAGCAGCCGGTCGGCCAGCTCGCAGCCGCGATTGGCCGCGGCCAGCCGGTCGACCTCCACCAGCGCCTCGCCCAGGCCGAGTACCTCGTTGCGGCGCTCGTTGTCGTCGCCGTCACGCAATACGGTCTGCACCACGTGATGGCGCCAGGACATCGACAGGAACTCCGCCACCACATCGGTCACCGGCGCCTCGCCCAGGGTCTGCTGCAGTGCGCCGTCGGCGGTTGATCTCGCGCAACCCAGGCGCTCGCGGCCCATGGTCGCCTTGACCGCGCGCTGCTCCTGCAACTCGCCGCGGCGGCGCTGCTGATTGAGCAGGGCGTCGAGCTCGGCGTGGGCCAGCTCGAACACGGCCATGTCCTCGTTGTACTCGGCGACGATGCGCTGCGACGCGGCCGCGGCGCGGTCCAGCAGTTCGCGGTCGTGCGGCGTCGCCGCCACGTTGCCCTCGCAGGCTTCGGTGATCGCATCGAGCAGCTTGCGCGCGGGATGTTCACCGGCGACGAACACGCTCTCATCGGTCAGCGCGACCTTGACGTAAGGCAGCACCAGCCGCGCGTACAGGCGGCGCGCGCGGTCCTGCAGGGAATGGCTGCGAAACAGCGAATCGAACAGCAGCGCGACCAGGTCGATCGCGTCCTCTTCCTGTGCACTGAACTGCGTCTGGTCGGGGCTGAGCCCGAGCCGCCGCGCGCCGTCGCTGAGGTGGTCGCGAATGGTGTCGCCGAGCCGACCCGAACCGGCCAGCGCCCGGGCAAACGCGTCCGGCGGCTCCGGCTGCAGCATCGAGGCCACACTCAGCACCTCCTCCACGCGCAATTCGCGGCGCGGCGGTGCGACGTTCTGCTGCGCGCGCGAAGGCTGCGCGGCTTGTTGCGATCCCTCGCGCCAGGCGCGCAGCAGCGAGTGCAGTTCCGACAGCTCCGCGGCCAGCCCAGGGGAAGCATGCAAATGCGATGGCCGCGGCTGCACGGCGGCGGCATCGAGCGCCGGTCCCGCCAAGGGCACGTCTGCGACCGGATTTTGCCGCCGCGCGCTGCCGTCCACCGCTGCGGCGGGGTCCAGCCCCTGCGGTGCTCCGGCAGGGGCCCTGCGATGCGGTACCGGCTCCACCGTGTCGAGCACGAATGGCGTGTCCTGCCGCTGCTTGGCATGGGTGGCGCCGGTGACGTCGTAGCCGGCTGAGGCCAGCAACGAATTGATGCGCCCGTACAGGTCGCCCAGCACCCGCGCGAGCTCCTGTTCGTACTGCTGGAACAGGAGAATGCGTATCGCCGCGGTCGGCTCGGTTTCGCGGAAAGTCTCGACGAACGCCGCCACCAGCCGCTCCGGACCGATCGGGTTACCCGACTCCGCCACGCCCAACGCGCCCGTCAGCGAGCGCAGACGCGCCTGCATCATCTCCAGCGGCCGCGAGTAGCGCTGCGCCAGCTGTTCGCCGACGCGCTGGCCGGCCAGGTGGAAATCGAGCTGTTCGTGGTCTACCAGGCCGAGCGGCAGATCGCCGCGGTGGCGCACGCGCAGGCCGCGGAAGTCGTCGAAGCCCTGCGCAACCTGCTGACGGAAACGCATCATCAGGCTGGCGTTCTGCTGGCGCAGTTGGCGCAGCGCCGAGAGATCCTCGAAATTGCCGGGTTGTGCGGGGTCGTCCTGTGCGGCGGCCACGTTCAGGGCCTGCTCGACCGCGCGGAACAACAGGCCCGGCACCGCGCCGAGCTGCTCCACGGCCAGGCGCTTGATCTCCTCCAGCACGCGCTGGGGATCGGCGGGCGCGCCACCGACTGCGTTCAGCGGATCGTTTGCGCCTAGCGAATGAGTGGACACATCAGTTCCCCTGACAGGCAGGACGGGAAAGGTCGCCTTACGACATAGGGCGCAGCATAGTGTCAACATAGGGCCGGTCGCCCCCCTTGTTTTCGATTTGTGACCGATGTCGCCAATTCAGCGTAGTTTTATCCACAATGCCCCTCCCCAGTAGCTCCGTGCCCGGCACCGCCGAGGCCGATGCGGCGCTGGCTGCGCTCGATACCCGCCGCTCGGTGCCGCCGATGCAACTGGGTCTGCCCGCGCCGGATCAGCCGACCCTGTTGCGCATGCTGCGATCGGCCGTCCGCGTGCCCGACCACGGCAAGCGGGTGCCGTTCCGTTTCCTCGCGATCCGCGGCGCCGCGCGCGATGCGCTCGGCGAGCGGCTGGCGGTGCGCAGCCTGCAGCGTGACCCGGAGGCCAGCGATGCGGTGATCGCGAAGGACCGCGCGCGTTTCTCGCACGCGCCGTTGGTGGTGACGGTGGTCGCGCGGCTGGGACCCGATGAAAAAATCCCGGAGCAGGAACGCCTGCTCAGCGCCGGGTGCGTGTGCTTCGCCTTGCTTCAGGCCGCGCATGCGCTCGGCTTCGGCGCGGTCTGGCTGACCGGGTGGGCGGCGTACGATGCCGAGGTCGCGCGTTGGCTGGGGCTGGCGCCGGACGAGCGCGTCGTAGGTTTCGTCCACATCGGCACGCCGAAGCTGCACGTGCCCGAACGCGACCGTCCGGATCCGCGCGAACTGCTCAGCGACTGGATACCGGCATGAGCGACGGCAGCGCTCCCTTCGTGCCGCCGCGGCGTGCGCTGTACCTGGTCGACGCCAGCCTCTATGTGTTCCGCGCGTGGCACTCGATGCCCGACGAGTTCCGCGGCGCCGATGGCTGGCCGACCAACGCGGTGCAGGGCTTCGCGCGCTTTCTGCTGGAGCTGCTGGAACGCGCCCGCCCGCAGCACATCGCGATCGCGTTCGACGAGGCCCACGACTCCTGCTTTCGCAACGCCTTGTATCCGGCCTACAAGGCCAACCGCGAAGCCGCGCCGGAGGAGCTGCGCCGCCAGTTCAAGCACTGCAAGGCGCTGTGCGTGGCGCTGGGGCTGGCGGTGCTCGCACACGAGCAATACGAGGCCGACGACCTGATCGGCAGCGCCTGCGTGGCCGCACGCACCCACGGCTTCCGCGCGGTGATCGTCTCGGCCGACAAGGACCTGTCGCAATTGCTCGAGCACGGCGACGAGCAGTGGGACTACGCGCGCAACCAGCGCTGGGGCATGGACGGGGTGCACGCGCGCCACGGCGTGCAGGCTGGGCAGATCGCCGACTACCTCGCCCTCAGCGGCGATCCGGTCGACAACATTCCGGGCGTGCCGGGCATCGGTGCCAAGACCGCGGCGGCGTTGCTGGCGCATTTCGGCACCCTCGATGCGCTGCTGGAGCGGGTCGAGGAGGTGCCGTACCTGCGCCTGCGCGGCGCCGCCAGCACCGCGGCCCGACTCAAGCTGCACCGCGAGCAGGCCTTGCTGTGCCGGCAACTGGCGACGATCGCCTGCCACGTGCCGCTGGACGGCGCGGCGCTGCATTTCGCACGCGGCAATGCCGACCGCGCCGGCCTGGGCAGCTTGTGCGAGTCGTTGCGCTTCGGTCCGCTGACGCGGCGCCGGCTGTACCAGTCGGCCGGGCTCGACTTCGTCGGATCACCGCAGCCGGCGTAGCATCGGTCATCGCAACCGGAGGCCCAATGAACAAGCACGCCGACAAGCACCGTGAGGACAGCCCTGCAGATCGCAGCGCTGCAGAGGCAGAGGCCGACGCGCCGCTGGAAACCCTGTACGAAGGCCGCTGGTTGCGCATGGTCCGCCGCGGCCGCTGGGAATATGCCGAACGCACCCACGGCGAACGCGGCATGGCGGTGATCGTGATCGCCGTGACCCCGGCCGACAACGTGTTGTTCGTCGAGCAGTTCCGCATGCCGCTGCGCGCCCGCACCATCGAGATGCCGGCCGGGCTGGTCGGGGACGACCGGGCCGACGACAGCCTGGCCGAAGCCGCGCACCGCGAGCTGATCGAGGAAACCGGCTGGCGCCCGGAACACGTCGACGTACTGCTGACCGGCCCCACCTCATCGGGAATGAGCAGCGAGCGCATCGCCTTCGTGCGCGCGCGCGCGCTGAGCAAGGTCGGCGCAGGCGGCGGCGTCGACGGCGAGGACATCATCGTGCACGAAGTGCCGCGCACGCAGGCGCCGGCCTGGCTGATGCAGAAGCACGCCGAAGGCTACGAGGTCGACCTCAAGCTATGGGCCGGCCTGTGGATGATCGAGTTCAATCCGGATGGCTCGCCGGCGGGGTGAATCGGCCCACGGTAAAAGACCGTGCTCCTCTCCTTTAGACACGATGCCATGCGCATTCTGGACTGTGGGCGGCGGCTGGCGGCAGGTCATGGCGCTGCGGCAGAAAACGCGCCTGCAAGCCCCAATTGGCTGACTTGGCGCTGATCCTCCAGGCCAGGTCGAGGGCGCCTCGCGTTCCTATCGCTGGAGAACGAAGGCCAGCTACACAGAACCTATCGCGCCCTCCCGGAGCAGCACTTCCTGCACCGAGTTGTCCGACGAGAGCAGCATCAGGCTGCAAAATCCAGCGTCACGTAACACTTTCTTGTCCACCTCAAAAGTAAATCCAACACGCTTCGCGATCATGCCGTCGAAATGATCGAACACGTCTTTGCGCTCAGTGGCTGTTCGATGGCAAGACACGATGCGATCATCCGCGCAGAAGAACACCTGCACCGGAGGCCGCTTCCCGCTCGATTCAAGCGCCCATCCGCGCACGATCACGGTGCTCTCGTCTTTTTCGGCTAGCTCATCCACGAACCCGAAAAACTTACCGGCTTGCAAGGTAGCGAACGCCTGTATACCGCTGCCGTGCAAGGTGGCGCGTACATGTACTGATCCGGATCTGCGGAAGATAGCCCGCTCGCGACTTTCCGATAGTCCGCTGAAGCCCGCCAAAGTCCGACCAGTCCCGGGCTCAGTCACCGCATACAGCGGTCTATTTGCGTCACCCGCAGTCACCCATTGCACACCTTGCGGCATCCGCTCGATCCAGTCGCGCCAAAAAGCGTCGTCGTACTTACCGCCCCCATGATGCTCTGCTGAAATTGCGAATATCCCTTCTATTAGCGCGTCCCCATCGGTCAATGCTTCCAAGGGAAGACAGTAATGGCCGCACAAGAACGTCACCCACGCTTCAAGCGCGGACTGATCACCGGACGCGTCGTAACTCAGCAGCCCACTTCGGCCATACACCGCGGCACCAAATAGCGCTGTCTTTTTCCCGAGCAATATTGCCTCGAAGCCGACCGAGCTATTGATAGTTGCTACGAGCGAACTTTGCACTATCAGATTTATCGACGACGCGAAGGGGAGCTCCCGTGGGACAACCACGACATTCTCACCGAACGACCTTGCGTATAGCAGCGCCTCGGCCTCGCGAGCCAGGTTGTACGGTCGACCCGCTGCGCCCGGGTGTCCCTTTACGACGACTCGATAGCCTGCGCGCGTATAGAGCGGCAGTATCGCTCGCAGGAACTCCTCGGGAGACGCAAACGGAGAATGCACAAGCGTGTTCAGGTCATCTGCCAACTGCAGCGGGACAAAAACGTAAGGCGCCGACGGGACCAATTGGTCCGCGCCCTGTGACCTTAGCGTGTTTCCCGCGTCCAGCAGTCCGACTTGATCCTCGTCGACACCTTGGCCGGCCTGAGCCGCTATCCACGTCTCGGGCGGCAGCGGGTCCAGCGACGCCAGAAGCTCATCGGATACGTTCAGCACCGATGCGTTGCCATTCGTCCCCTTGGCGTCCATGTAGAACGTCTTGTGCAAAGGACTTCGGGTCGGGCCGTATTCAAGGTTGACCACGGGCATGTTCCGTGCGGCGCCGAAGCTGCGGACCGCCCCGTTTTCGGACCACATCACGATTACATCGAAGGGAAACTCGTCGTGGATCCTCTCCAGCATCTGTGTATAGGTCAAGGATACCGAACCGTCTCCGCGGACCAGTCTGAGCCATTCCTCGATGGCCGGCTTGTTCCAGGTCCGGTCGAACTCACTCATGACCGTCGATTCTTCCAACGTCGGCCTTATGACGTGTAAAGAAGCCGTCGGTATAGCCGCGACGATGTCATCGGCCACGATGTTGTTTGAAAAGAAACGAAAATCGAACCTCCCGCCCCTCCCCGTGCGCACCAAGGCCTGTACGATCATCTTTCCGACGTCACGAAACTCCTCGTGATAGTTGCGTATAGGGTGCGGCTCAATATAGACAAGAATTTTCATCGGTCACTTCACGCCCACGAAACTACGCCAGTTTGAGAAGGAGGCTTCTATCCTCACCATGTCCTCAACGCTACGTATCGCCTCCTCCCTGTCACTCTCGGAAAGCAGGCATGGCGCTGTCAAAGCTTCTTCCCATTCTTGCGCTGATTGACACTTGAATAGCACTGAGGAGTCGAACCGATCTATGTCCGGAATCGGCGTAGCAACTACATCGCAGCCTACCAGTGCGGCCTCGAAAAACTTCAGTCCGCTCTTGGAGCGAGTGAATACAGTATCCTCCAGCGGTGCTATCACCCGCTTGCATTGCGCCATTATTCGTGGGAGCCGATGGTAGGGAACCAGATCCTGCACATTGATCTGTGCGGAGAAGGCGCTAAGCTCCTGCGGCATCTTTACGGGGCCAACGACCAGCATGCGTGCACCGCGATTGGCCTTCAGAAATTTGGCGATGGCCGGAGCGGCAACAACAAGGTCTAGGTCATGGGTCGCCGTGCCGGAAAAGTAGCCGAGTGCGTACGGGCGATCCTGATAGCGGGAATTCCTTCGAATGACACGAGCGGAACCGACGAACCCACGATCCACGGAATTCGGAATGATTTCGGTGACGCCCTCGAATAGCCGCTCACAGTGAGCCTTGAGCGGCGCAGTCGACACTGTGAACCTCGAAAACATGCTCGCCGCCTCTGCCGTGCTCGCCACGTAGGACCTTGTGGCGGCCGAAGACCCACCCCGAACCCGAACCATGGGCGTCTGATCAGCAAAGCGGACATCGAAAATAAAATCGTCGAAGTCGGCGATGCATCGGTCTTTGTGAGCGGCCAGGAAATCGGCCAAAAAGCTGTTTAGATAAGGACGGTGAAAGATGTACGCGTCATAGCTATCCAGCTCCTCGAAAGATCTTTCGAAATTGAGCTGAGAAACGACCTCCGATCGGTAGCCGCGGCGCGTCAGCTCCTGCGACATGTTGAAGCAGCGATATCGCACCGATGGGTCGTTGAATGGCCTCGCGTTTC
>JAHWKC010000140.1 GCA_019348095.1 Pseudomonadota bacterium
CGGTCGACGAAGAGGCCGAAGGGCGACGCTGCGTTGACCGCATGCATGGCCGCGGCCAGCTCCGGTCCCATGCCGGTCGCGGTGCGCGACCGCCGCCACTGCCCGCGCGGCCAGCGGATCAGCAGCAGGCGTTCCGGCAGCGCTCCGGTGCCGGCCAGCGGCTCGCCGCGCTCGCGCGCGATCTCGGTGCAGAAGCGGTGTGGCGCCCCGTTCATCCCTGGACCCGGAAGCGCGGCGAAGAGTTGCGCATCGGTATGCAGAGCGGCCGGTCGTGCACCGGGTCGTCGATGACCCGGCACTGAATCTCGAACACCGATTCGATCAGCGCCGCATCGGGCCGCTCGCGGATCTTCTTGAGCAGCGCGGTGAAGTCGCGCGGGTGCACTTGGCCCCAGCTCGGCATCTTCAGTTTGAATTCCTTGAGGAACTCCTGCAGGTCGGCGTATTTCTGCTCCGGCGGGCGGTCGTGGTTGCGGTATGGCGCCGGCACGTTGGCTTCGATCAGGTACTTCGCCGCCTCGACATTGGCCGCGATCATGCATTCCTCGATCAGCTTGTGCGCGTCATTGCGCTGCAGCATGCCGGCCTGCACCACCTCGCCCTGGGTGCCGAGCACGAAACGCACCTCACTGGTCTCGAACTCGATCGCGCCACGCTTGGCACGCGCCTTGGACAGGATCGCGTACAACTGGTGCAGCCGCTGGACGTGCGGCAGCAATGAGCCGATCTGCGCCACGGCATCCTGGTGCAGTTCGTCCAGGATGCCCTCGCCGACCGCGTTCCAGACCTGGGTGTAGGTCAGGCGCGCGTGCGAGTTCATCACCGCTTCGTAGAATTTCGATCCGGTGACCTGACCCTTGCGGTCGATCTGCATGTCGCAGACGAAGCACAGGCGATCGACCTTGGGCTTGAGCGAACAGATGCCGTTGGACAGCGTCTCGGGCAGCATCGGCACCACGAAACCGGGGAAGTAGACCGAGGTCGCGCGTTTCGTCGCCTCCTCGTCCAGCGGCGTGCCGGGCTTGACGTAGGCCGAGACATCGGCGATCGCGACCACCAGCCGGAAACCCTCGCGGTTGGTCTCGCAGTACACCGCGTCGTCGAAGTCCTTGGCGTCCTCACCATCGATCGTCACCAGCGGCAGCGCGCGCAGGTCGACGCGCTGCGCGGCGACAGCCGCATCGACCTCCACCGGCACCGCCGCAGCCTGGTCCAGCACGGCCTGGGAGAACTCGTGCGGGATCTCATGGCCGTGGATCGCGGCCTGCACCGCCAGCGAGGCGGTCAGCTTGTCGCCGAGCACCGTCAGGACGCGGCCGATCGGCGGGCGGCGCGGATCCGGCGCCTGCACCAGTTCGACCACCACCAGTTGTCCCTGCTGCGCGTCTTTCTGTGACTCCGGCGGGATCAATACGTTGCGCTGGATGCGGCGGTCATCGGGCACCACGTAGCTGATGCCGGCCTCGACGGTGTAACGCCCGATCAGACGATTGAGCCGGCGCTCGAGCACCTCCACGATCGCGCCCTCACGGCGACCGCGCCGGTCCATGCCGGTGACGCTGGCCAGCACGCGATCGCCATGCAGCGCCTTGCGCATCTCGAACGGCGGCAGGAACAGATCATCGCCGCCGGCCTCCGGTCGCAGGAACCCGAACCCGTCCGGGTTGGCGATCACGCTGCCGGCGATCAGGTCCATGCGCTCGGCGGGCGCGAACTCGCCCTTGCGGTTCTGCAGCAGCTGGCCGTCTCGCACCATCGCGCGCAGCCGCGCACTGAGTGCGTCGAAACGGTCCGGTGCGGTAAGCCCAAGCTTCCCGGCCAGTGCCTCGGCCGGCATCGGCCCATCGGCCGCGGCCAGCAGCTGCGAGATCATTTCGCGGCTGGCGATCGGCTGCTCGTAGCGCGCAGCCTCGCGCTCGGCGTAGGGGTCATGTTCTGGCGGCCGGCCCGGCGAGGCCGGCTTGAATCCGCGCGGGGGGGGCTCCGGCATCCAGCCTGGTCGCTTGCCCGTGCTTTTGCCTGCGGGTTTTCGCGCGTTGGCGGGCGCCTGGTTGCGCTTGCCGGCGCCAGGTTTGCCGGGATTCTTGTCGCCGCTCGGTGGTTTTCTTGTCATCACGTCATGGTCGCACATCACGATGAAGGCGACGTCGGAGGGGCGGCCGCAAAACGCGGCGCCTGGCGCGCCTTCACGGCATGCTTCGGCGGCCTCGGCGATACCGGCGGCACACCCGCCGCTGCCACCAGCCATGTCCCAGTCGCCGCAAGAAAACCACGCCGTGCAGCTCAGGGCGGTTCTGTTCGACGCCGACTTCAACGGTCACGAAATCGACCGGACCGAGGTGGACTGCCGCGAGCTCGCCAACGACCAGCTGCTCTGGATCGACCTGCAGATGGGCAGCGACGACGACCTGCCCGATGCGATCGCCCGGTGCGGCATCGACGCGCGCCAGCTGCGACCGACCCGGGCCGACGACATTGGCGTGGCGAAGGGCGGCGACGACTGGACCGTCCTGTACGCGCGTGCGCTGAACTCGGCCCGTGACCGCCGGTTTTGCGACGAGCCGCTGAACATCGCGATCGCGACCAACCTGGTGATCACCGCCCATTGCCGCCCGATCGATTTCCTGGGCAAGGCGCTCGACAACGAGGCGGCGCGCCTGCGGATCGGCGGCCTACAGGCCAGCAGCTTCGCAGCATCACTGCTGGACCGCATGCTCACCGACTACCTGGACGCGCGCGACGAGTTCGAGTCGGATGTAGACCGCATCGAGTCGCTGGTGCTGCAGCGGCCCAGAACGCAGCACCTGTCGGAGCTGCAGCAACTGCGCAGCCATGCCTCGCGGCTGCGCAAGTACCTGGCCATGCAGCGCGACATGTTCGATGCCTTGGGCCGGCCTGATTTCGATGTCGGCCAGCCGCCGCAGGTGGCGCGTCACTGGCAGCTGCTCAGCGCGCGCTACTCCAAGGTCATGGCATCGGTGGAATCCGCGCGCGAACTGGTCAACAGCAGCTTCGGCGTCTATACCTCGCGCGTCGCGCACGGGACCGGCGAGACCATGCGCCTGCTGACCGGGGTAACGGTGGTGCTGGGCACGATGACCGCGGTGGCCGCGGCACTGGGCATGAACTTCGACGCCCGGGTGTTCGACAGCGGCAACCGCGGCTTCTGGTGGGTGGCCGGCGCGATGCTGGGCTTCGCCATCGCCGCGGTGGTGGCCACACTTGCGCGCCTGCTGCTGCGCCGGCGCCGGTCCTAAAGTCGCACCACCGCCACAAACGAAAAACCCCCGCAGCGCGGGGGTCGTCCGTTGGATATGGTGCCCGGGAGAGGACTCGAACCTCCACGGAGTTGCCCCCGCTAGCACCTGAAGCTAGTGCGTCTACCAATTCCGCCACCCGGGCAAACCCGCACGGCCATGCAGCGGTGCGGGGCGCGTATGTTGCGGTGCGGTGATGGGGTTGTCAACACTGCCTCCAAACAGCCGGTGTTATACGTATGCACAGGATCAGCGCGACGCCTCAGTGCGAGCCACCCAGCCGGGCCGAGCGCCTCTTCGCGGTCTCGCCGCGGCGATATTTCACCAAGTGAGCAGGAGAGCATCATTGACCAATTCACGTGACCGGAGCAGCGCGAGCGGCTCCATTCAGCTCCTTTCGGCAGTGGTCCTGGCGGGCCTGTTTGCCGCCCCGGCGGCCGCACACGATTTCTGGCTGGCCGGCGAGCGCGCCGGCGAGGACGCGCCGCCAGCGGTTCGCATGCAGTTGGGCGACACCCTCCACGCCGAAGAGGTGCGTGCCTACGATGCCGGCAGCACGGCCTCGTTGCAGCTGGTCACGCCCGACGGCACGCGCAGCATCATCCAGGACACCCGCCAGGGCGCGATGCCGTTCCACACGCTGCCGCGCGATACGCCGACGCCGGCGATGGTGGTGCTAGACCGCCGTCCGGTGACGCTTGCGCTGCCGCACGGGCAGTTCGCCGACTACCTGCGCGAGGAACACCTCCAGGACATGCTGGCGCTGCAACAACAGCAGGCCGCCGGCGCGTCCGGCGAGGACCGCGAGCGCTACACGCGCCACATCAAGGTACTGGTCACCGGCCCGGACGCCGGCGAGCACGAGGTGCACTCGGAGGTCATCGGCCTGCCGCTGGAGATCGTGCTGCTGGACGCGCCCGAGGCGCCGGCGGCCGACCAACGGCTCCGCGCGCAGGTGCTCTTCCGCGATGAGCCGCTGGCAGACGCGACCCTGACCGTGCTGCATCACCCGACCGGCAGTTTCACCTCGGACGGCAGTGCGCGCACGGTGCAGACCGACGCCGATGGCACCGCGACGTTCGACTACGACAAGCCCGGGTTCTGGATGCTGCGGATGGTGCACATGCATCCCTGCGCCGGCTGCCGCGAGGCGGACTGGCGCAGCTACTGGGCCGCGTATGCGATCCAGCAGGACTGGCTGCCCGCCGCCAACTGACCGGCGCTGGGGTGCGCCGCCTCGCCCAAGGGCGTGCGCCGGCTGCATGATCACCGCGCGCGCTGCGTTCGGTTGGCCACCGTAGGCTGCAGCCGGTCTGCGCAGGCTCGCCCATGGGCGCACCTGCAGGGCCGGCGGGTGCGGCCGCCGGTCCGGTGCCCGCGGCCGACCACGCCAGCTTGATTTAGATCGGTCGAGTCGGGTCCAGTCGAGCCATGCGCTCGAGTCAGATCCGCTCGGTCAGATCCGCTCGATCGCACCCTTGGCCGTGATCGGACCGGTCGGCACGCCCTGCGGCGCGCCGCCGGCCGGCTCAAGCGTGATCGCCAATAGCGATCCGACCGCAAGCGCACGGTGCAGGTCGTCCGGAATCTCGATCTCACGCGCGGTCGCGGTGTCGATCACGCCAAGCGAACGCGGTGCCTCGCCTTCGGGAATCAGCCAAAGCTCGGGCACGCGGCCGTCGCTGTCGGGCGCAGCCGGTACCGGCATCACCCGCACGCGATGGTTGCGCACATCGATGCTGGCCAGGTACGCCGCGTTGCCGTCGTCGTCGGTGAGCGTGGTGACCGGGGCCGCTGCCAGCGGCGGTGCCGGCTCCGGCGCCGTGACGATCGGGGCCGGCGGAGGCAGCGGCTCGGGCAACGGGACTGGGCGCAGCACAGCGACCACCGCGAGCACCGCCGCGGTCGCAAGTGCGGCGGCGGTCGCACCACGCCAGAAGCCCACCGTCTGCAGCAGACTGCCACGGCCGCCCTCTATCGGCGACCAGCCCAGGCGGGTCCGTATCCGCGGCCAGACATGTGCGGGCGCGGCAACCGGCGCGATCTCGGCGAGCAACGCCGCAAAGCGCTGCTCCCAGGCGTGAACCAGCCGGGCGAAGGCGGGCTCCGCCTCGATCCGCTCCTGTGCGCGGTGGCGCGCGTCGGCATCGAGTACGCCGAGCACGTACTCGGCGGCGTGCAGGTCGGCGCTCGGTGGCTCCTGCTCGGAGTCGGGTCCGGACTCGTGTCCGCGGATATTCATGGGCAAAGGCCGGTCAGTGTTCGAGGCAGGCGCGCAGTTGCTGCAGGCCGCGGCGGATCCAGCTCTTCACCGATCCCAGCGGCGAGCCGATCCGCGTAGCCAGCTCCTCGTAGGTCGCGCCATCGAAGAAGGCGGTGCGGATCAGCGTGCGCCGCCGGGTATCGAGCTGCTCCATGCAGGCGCCCAGGCGCTCGCGATCGGTCGCCGCCGCGGCGCTCCCGGCCGGCGATGCACCGGGGTCGACCACCGTCTCGGCCAGTTCGATCGGCGCGGTGCGCGCCGCCGCGGGCGTCGCGCGCAGCCGGTCGATGGCCTTGTTGCGGGCGATCATCGCCAGCCAAGTAACCGCGCTGGCACGCGTCGCGTCGAACTGGTCGGCCTTGCGCCAGACGGTCGTGTAGACCTCCTGCAGTACGTCCTCGGCCTCGTCGCGGTCGGACATGACCCGCAGGCATACGCCGAACAGCTTGGCCGAGGTCGCCCGGTACAGCTGCTCGAAGGCCTTGGCGTCGCCACTGGCCACCGAGGCGAGTACTCCAGCCAGGCCATCGTCCCCACTTGCACTCAAGGCCTGCGTCGCCACGTCGCTCATGCCGTCCCCGCATTGGATTCTGGTCGGCGCCGAGTGTAGCCAAACCGCGACCCGCGTGTGGCGGTTGCATTGACTTCCCACCCGATTGTGTTGTCGCGGCAACACGCATCGGCCGCCCCCTCAACGATTCTGTCATTGCCATATACGCC
>JAHWKC010000141.1 GCA_019348095.1 Pseudomonadota bacterium
ATATGCGTGCCGCAATCGAAGCGGGTACCGCGGAATCGGTAGGCGTGCACGGCCTCCTCGGCCAGCAGCGCGGAGATCGCATCGGTGAGCTGGATCTCGCCGCCCGCACCCGGCTGCGTGTTTTCCAGCAATCCGAAGATGCGCGGGTTGAGCACGTAGCGGCCGACCACTGCCAGGGTGCTCGGCGCGACATCGGGCTTGGGCTTTTCGACCATCGCGCTGATGCGGCCCTGGCGGTTGGCGAAGTCCTCGGTGGCCACGATGCCGTAGCTGCCGGTCTGTTCGCGCGGCACGTCCTGGACCGCGATCATGCTGGCGCCGCTGGCTTGGGCGGCATCGGCCATCTGGCTCAACGCCCCCGGCCCGCGGTTCCAGATCAGGTCATCGGGCAGCAGCACCGCGAAGGGTTCATCGCCGATCACCGGCTTGGCGCAGAGCACCGCGTGGCCCAGGCCCAGCGCCTCGGCCTGGGTGACGAACACCGCGCGTACGCCCTTGGGCAGCACGTTGCGGACCAGTTCCAGTTGCTCGATCTTGCCGGCGGCCTCGAGCTTCTGCTCCAGTTCGTAGGCCTTGTCGAAGTAGTCCGCCACCGCGTGCTTGTAGCGGTTGGTGACGAACACCAGGGTGTCACACCCGGCCTGGATCGCCTCGTCCACGGCGTACTGGATCAACGGCCGGTCGATGATCGGCAGCATTTCCTTGGGTACGGTCTTGGTGGCAGGAAGGAAGCGGGTGCCGAGGCCGGCCACCGGGAATACGGCCTTGCGGATCCTGGGGTATTGCGAGCTGGGCTGCGAGGGTTGGGTCATCAAATCTTCCTGGCGCTGCGGGCGGGGAATGCAACGACGGTCGCGATGTTCTGCCGGCGCACCTCGTCGGTATCGACCGGCTGGAAGTCCGGCACCGTTGCGCGCAGCAGGCTAGCAAGCGCTTCGCGATCGTAACGTGCAGACGCTTCGCGCAGCGCTGCCAGTGCGGGTTCGATCGCCTGGGCCGAGACCTGGCGCTGCTCGGCCTGCAGGATCTTGGGGTGTGCGGTCGGGCGGTAGCGCTCGTCGGCATGGAACAGCGTTTCGTGCAGCTTCTCGCCGGGGCGCAGTCCGGTGTAGACCACCGCGACATCGCGGCCCGGATGCTTGCCGGCCAGCCGGATCATCTGTTCGGCCAGCAGGCGGATCGGCACCGGCTCGCCCATGTCCAGGGTGTAGATCGCCTCGTGGCTGCCGATCGCCGCGGCCTGCAGGATCAGCTGGCAGGCCTCCGGGATCGTCATGAAGTAGCGGGTGACTTCCGGATCGGTGACCGTCACCGGGCCGCCCTTGCGGATCTGTTCGCGGAACAGCGGCACCACACTGCCGGCGGAGTCGAGCACGTTGCCGAAGCGCACGGTGACAAAGCCGGTGGAACGCGGATCGGCCAGCGACTGGCAGACCATTTCGGCCAGCCGCTTGGTCGCGCCCAGGACGTTCACCGGATCGACTGCCTTGTCGGTGGAGATCAGCACGAACGTGCCGACACCGCGCTCCCGGCAGGCCCGCGCCACTGTTTCGGTGGATAGCACGTTGTTGCGTACCGCCTCGCGCAACTGGGTTTCCAGCAGCGGCACCTGCTTGTAGGCGGCCGCGTGGAACACCGCCTCCGGCTCGGCGGCGTCCAGTGCATAGGCGATCACCGCCGGGTCACCGCAGTCACCGAGCACCTGGATGAATTCCAGATCGGGGAAGTCTCGCCGCAACGCCGCTTCGGTCGTGGTCAGGGCCAGTTCGTCGATCTCGACCAGGGTGATGCGGCGGGCACCGTGCCGCGCGCACTGCCGGCACAGCTCCGAGCCGATCGAGCCACCCGCTCCCGTCACCAGGACCGAACGCGCGCCCAGCCATTCGCGGATGGCCTTCCAGTCGGGCAATACCGGCTTGCGCCCGAGCAGGTCCTCGATCGCGACCTCCTTGAGCTCACCCGGCAGCGAGCGGCCTTCGAGCAGGTCCGACAGCCTGGGCACCATCCGGAACGGCAGTTCGGTGCGCTCGCAGGCGATGACCACCCGCTGCAAGGCATTGGCATTGGCCGACGGCATCGCGATGACCAGCAGCCCGGCCGCGGTCTCGCGTGCGATCTCGGCTACGTCCTGCACCTGGCCGAGCACCGGCACGCCCTGCACCTTGGTGCCGCGCAGGCGGGCGGCGTCATCGATGAACCCGACCGGCTGGTAGGTGCCGAGCCGGCGCAGGTCGCGCACCAGCGCCTCGCCGGCGTGGCCCGCGCCGAGGATCAGGATGCGGACCGAGGTCGGGCTGCTCCGCTCGTTGCTGCGGTCCTTCCAGGCGCGGTACAGCAGGCGCGGCGCGCCGAGCAGGCCCATCAGCACCAGCGGATACAGCACCAGCACCATCCGCGAGACCGCATCGATGTGCTTGTAGAGAACCAGCGTCAGCACGATCGCGAACAGGCCCAGCAGACAGGCCTTGAAGATGTTCCACAGGTCCGGGACGCTGGCGAACCGCCACAGCCCGCGATACAGGCCGACCTGCCAGAAGACCAGCCCCTGGGCCACCAGTACCAGCATGACCTCGGTGGAGAACAGCGGCAGCACCGGTGGATTGGGCATGATGCTGAAACGCAGCCAATGCAGCCCCTGCCACACCACCCAGACCATCGTCAGGTCGTGCACGACCACCGCCCCGCGCGGCATGGCGCTGCTCCAACGATCTCGCCAACCACTCATTCCTTTGCCCTCTGCACCTGTTCAGTTCCGTCCGTTGAGCCGTGTTGAAGCCAGCGCCACAACAAAGCGCCGGCGGTATACCACGCCCCCAGCGCGATGGACACGTGGACCAAGCTGCCGCCCCACGCCCAGACCGCCAGCGCGATGGCCGCAGCGCTTGTGATGCCATAGGCCACCGTGACAACACCGTGACCCTTGCGCCTCGCCCAGACCTGATAAGCGTGCTGGGTATGCGGCATCCACCATCGCTCGCCGCGCGCCACCCGCCGCAGCAAGGTCAGTCCGGCGTCGATCAGGAACGGGGCGAGCGGCAGGAACAATAGCAGGGACGCCGCACTGACCGGGGCCTGGGGCGTGGACTGGACGCTGGTCCAGGCGACACTGAGCAGCGCCGCCACCACGAACCCGAGCGCGCCGCTGCCGACGTCGCCGAGAAAAATCCTCGCGCGCGGGAAGTTGAAGGGAAGGAAACCGACGCAGGCGGCAACCAGGGCCCAGCCCACCGCAGCCCAGATCCCGTTCGCCACGAACGCCAGGCTGCCCCCCACTATCGCGGCCTGGCTGGTGGCGAGGCCGTTGATGCCGTCCATGAAGTTCCACACGTTGGTCAGGACCACGATCGCCGCCAGGGCGAACACGCCCGCCCCGACTCCGGCACCCGAAACGACCAGCGCGGCGGCGAAGACCCCCGCTGCCGCGACATGCGCCAGCAGGCGCCACCACGGCGACAACGGACGATGGTCATCGAGCCAACCGATCGTGGCGACCAGCGCCAGGCCGATCGCGAACGCGCCCAGCAACAGCCGCTGGCCGGGAAACCGGGCGGCCAGCGCGACCGCCGCCACCAGCACTGAAGCCGCGATCGCGATGCCGCCGCCGCGCGGGGTCGCGATCGCGTGGCTGCGGCGCTCCCCCGGCTCATCGAGCAGGCGCCGCTGCAGCGCATAGCGGCGCGCGAGCCAGGTGCCCGCGACGCTCAGCGCGAAGAACAACGCCAGCCACGTCACCATCGCAGCTCAGACCACCGCGTAGTTCAGCAGCGGCTTGACCGTCCCCCACTCCTTGCAACTGGGGCATTGCCAGTGATGACTGCGTGCGCCGAATCCGCATCGATTGCAGCGGTAGCTCGGATTGCGGACCAGCAACTGGTCGGTGATGTGCTTGAGGTCATGCAAGGTCGCCAGCGGGTCCGCGCCCTCGGCGAGCGTCAGATCGATCAGGGCGGCCTCGCCGCGCACCGATGGGCGATCCTTCAGTTGCTGCGCCAGATAGGCACGCGCCGCCGGCACTCCGTCGTCATGCTCGACCATCTGGGTCAGCGCCAGCACCGGGGCTATCCCCCGATAGTGCTCGCACATCTCGGCGAGGAATGCGCGCGCACCCGGACCATCGCCAGTGCGCGCGTAGCTCGACAGCAGCGCCGGCAGCACCTCCGGCAGATAGTCCGGATCGCTGCGCGCAACCCGTTCGAACGAGCGGATCGCTGCGCTGTCGTTGCCGGCCTCCACCTCGATCCGGCCCTCGAGCATGCCGGCACGCACCGAGTTGGTGTCCGCCTCGTAGGCCCGCGCCACCGCCGCGCGTGCCGCCGCCACGTCGCCGGTCGCGCGATGGCGATCGGCCAACTCGCACTCGAACTGCGCGATCAGCTTGCCCATCGGCTCGCCCGTGGCGGCTTCGTAGCGCTGCGCATTCTCGATCGCCTTGTCCCAGTCGCGCTCGGACTGGTAGATGCCGATCAGGTGCCGCAGCGCCAGCGGCGCCATGTCGAGCGCGACCAGGTCGCTGAACACCGTTTCGGCGCGATCGAGCAGGCCCGAGCGCATGTAGTCCTCGCCCAGGGCCAGCAGCGCCTGCACCTTCTGCTGATCGCTCAGCCCCGGGCGTTGCACCAGCGCCTGGTGCAACCGGATCGCGCGGTCGACCTCGCCGCGACGGCGGAACAGATGGCCGAGCGCCACCTGGGTTTCAAAGGTGTCCTTGTCCAGTTCCGCGATATGCAGGAACAACTCAATCGCCTTGTCAGGCTGTTCGTTCAACAGGTAGTTGAGGCCGCGGAAATACGTCGTCGAGAGGCGGCTGACCTGGCTGTCACTGTGGCGCTCGCCCCCGCGGCGGCCGATCACCCAGCCGCTGATCGCGGCGATCGGCAAGAGCAGGAAAAACCAGAACCACTCGCTGATGAACGTCATCGATCAGGCCTCGGGCGGTGTCGCCGGCGGCACCTTCGGTTGGCGTTCGGCCTGGGCCAGGCGCCGCCGCAGCGGCAACACCACGCTTGCGGCGATGGCCAGTCCGCCGAGCAGAACCCCGATCAGCAGCGAGACGATCAGCGCCACGCCCAGGTTCGTCGACAGGATCACCACGCCCAGATCGATGTGGATCAGGCCGCGGTTGAGCGCGCCCACTATCGCGCCGGCCGCGAGGCAGGCGATGGCAATCAGGAAACGTATCAAACGCATGGCGGCCTCGGATGTCCTTCCATTGTCGGCACTAGCTTAGTCGACCACGACCAGCCGATCATGATGGCCGGCCACCAGACGCCGCCGAGCCCGACGGTCGCCAGCGACACCACGCGCTCAGCTGTCGTCGTCGCGCGGCAACACGCCGCTGACCCGCTCGCGCAGCTCCTTGCCGGGCTTGAAATGCGGGACGAACTTGCCCTGCAACGCGACCGACTCGCCGGTCTTGGGGTTGCGCCCCAGCCGCGGTGGCCGGTAATGCAGCGAAAAACTGCCGAAGCCGCGGATCTCGATGCGGTCACCGGAGGACAGCGAGCCGCCCATCATCTCGAGCAGCGACTTCACCGCCAGGTCCACGTCCTCGCCCTTCAGGTGGGCCTGACGTTGCGACAGGATCTCGATCAGTTCGGACTTGGTCATGAGCGATCAACGCACTCGCGAAGGGTGTTGCGACTCGGTACGGCAGAACTGCAACGGCATCCGGGGATGGCACGAAAAAACCAGGGGCCCTGACGGAAGACGACCCGGCCGAAGCCGGGCCGTCTCCATGACACCTGGAGCCCGCTGTGCAACTTACTCGGGCTTGTTGCCCAGCTGCTCGCGCAGCAATGCACCGAGCTTGGTGGTGCCGCTGGCGGCCTCGGCCGAGGTCGAGCGGTTGTAGTCCGACACCGCCTCCTGCATCTCGGCCTCGTCCTTGGCCTTGATCGACAGCTGCATGGTGCGACCCTTGCGGTCCATGCCGATGAAGCGCGCTTCGACCTCGTCGCCGACCTTCAGCACCTTGCTGGCATCCTCGACGCGCTCTTTGGAGATGTCGCGCGCGGCGACATAGCCTTCGATGCCGTCGGCCAGTTCGATCGTCGCACCCTTGGCGTCGACTTCCTTGACCTTGCCGGTGACGATGATGCGCTGGCCCGGGAAGAGCTGCTTCTCGAGCCACGCCTGGTTGAACCACACCACCCCCAGCCGCGCCCCGTGCTGATCCTCCAAAAACGCCCGCACCACGGTCATCCCGCTCCGCGCCTTCGTGAGTTTGCGCCCGGTGATGGTG
>JAHWKC010000142.1 GCA_019348095.1 Pseudomonadota bacterium
CGGGGACGCCCCGACCACCGGGACCGAGCTGGACCTCTCGCAGGGCCTGTACGAGGCGCGGGGGGACATCGACGCGGTGCCTCTCGCTCCGCACCCGGTCGACGATCCGGGTGCCCTCCTGCTCCAGCTCGGCGATCCGCCCGGGGTCGACGACCCGTGGCCGGTGGTGGAGCTGATCGAGCGGGCGACGCGAGTCCACGACGAGCCATTCCAGCGGTACAGCTCCAGGTCGAAATCGGCGCTGGTAGGCCCTTTCAGCCAGCCCTTGTGGGTGCCCGCGGCGGAGTAGTAGTAGTTGCCGTCGGGCTGGACCTGGGAGGCGCCGGAGCCGGAAAGCGACCCGCTGTACTTGGTGCAGTCGGTGCAGGGCGCGCCGTCGCCGGTGTCGTAGCTGCCGGTCAGCGTAAGGCCGGAGTAGGCCGAATACCCGTGCACCATGACGTACCAAGTGCCTGACTGCGGGCTGGCGAAGCTGCAGGTTTCCTCGTTGCCGCTGCGATAGGGGCGGCAGTCATAGCTGCTGGTGGTGGGTTGCGAGCCGAACTTCACGTACAGGTCGGCATCGCCGCTGCCGCCGGTGGTATTGAACACCAGGTTGCTCGCGCCTGCGGGGACGCTCATGGTGAAACGCGTTTCCGAGCCGCTCGCGCCGGACAGGTTTGACACCGCCACGCCATTTTGCAGCTCGCCAGGCGTTGGATCGGGATCGCCCCCGCCGCCACCCGACAGCGTGTACAGCAAGCGGTTGGGTGAACCGCTGCCGATGCTGTTGATCTTGCCGGTGCTGGCATTGTTGATGAGCGCGTTGGTGACCTGGCTTGGGCTGGCGCCCGGGTTGCTGGCCAGGTACAACGCGGCACCGCCGGCGACGTGCGGCGATGCCATCGAGGTGCCGCTGATGGTATTGGTCGCTGTATTGCTGGTGTGCCAGGCCGAGGTGATCGAGGAGCCCGGCCCGAAGATGTCCAGGCAACTGCCATAGTTGGAGAACGACGAGCGCGCATCGGAGGATGTGGTCGAGCCCACCGTCACCGCGGAGGCCGCGCGCGCCGGCGAATAGTTGCACGCGTTGCTGTTGTCGTTGCCGGCCGCGACCACCACCGTCACGCCGGCGTCGGTCATGCGCTGCACCGCATCGTCGGTCGCGCTGGAGGCACCGCCGCCCAGGCTCATGTTGGCGACGGCCGGTTTGACGTGGTTGCCGGCGACCCAGTCCATGCCCGAGATCACCCCGGAATTGGTGCCAGAGCCGGTACAACCGAGCACCCGGACGGGGTACAAGCTCACGCCCTTGGCGATGCCCCAGGTGGCGCCGCCGACCGTGCCGGCGACATGGGTGCCGTGCCCGTTGCAGTCGTTGGTACCGTTGCCGTCGTTGATCGCAGTGTAGCCCGAGCGCACCCTGCCGCCGAAATCGCCATGGCTGGAGCGGATGCCGGTATCGATGATGTAGGCGTTCACCGTGGATGCGGTGGTTTCGTAGGTGTAGCTGCCGCTCAGCGGCAGGTCGCGCTGGTCGCCGCGATCAAGGCCCCAGGTCGCGTTCTGCTGGGTGTCGAACGCATGCACCACGCCGTCCTCCTCGACGTAGGCGATACGGTCGTCGGCGAGCAGCCGCGCCAGCGCGTCGTCCGATGCCCGTACCACGAAGCCGCGCAGGGCATGTTGGAAGCTGGTCACCAGGTCGGCGCGATGGGCGCGGGCGATGTCCCGGGCCATGGTGGCCACGCGTGGCCTGGATGACGCTTCGCTGGACAGGCTGGCGACGTCTTCCTTGAGGACCACGATGTACTGGCCTTCGATCGGCGCGGTGGCGAAGCGCAGGTCGGCGGCGCTTGCCGGCGCACTGGCGATCATCGCGGCAACGCTGATCGCAGCGGCCAGCAGGGTCGGTGTGTGATTCACGGGTTTCTCTCCATAGGATGGTTGGGCGCGATGACGGTGCGCCATCGCAGGCAGGTGGATCGCCCGTGTGTCGTCCCCCAGGCTGACAGTGGCATCAGCATCGACATGCGATCCGGGGCGGCTCGTGTGATCGTCAAGGGGCGGCGTTGCCTCGGCAGGTGTCTGTCGTGGCGCCGCCCGGAACGCTTCCGCGCGAGCTCGGCCCAGCCTTGATACGGCGGCGGCGAGGGGCTGTCCAATGCCGAATGCGGATGACCTTATCGACAGACCGGCTTATGCGGCAGCTGGATAAGGATGGCCGCCGATGCCATGGGGCAGCGTTGATATCTACAGGACGAGCGCACGCTTCGCGGTATGGCGACGGTGCCATACGTCCAAGCCCGACCCGCTCAAGGGGCGATTTCGCAGGACCGAATCCGACCGCAGCGCCGAACCCACGGTGCGGGGGAGCTGACGTCTCGGCACCCGGTGTCCGATCCTGCCGCAAGGACGTGACCGCGATGACCCTGATCGAGCTGCGCTGCCTGCTGGCGATCGTCGATGCCGAGCTGAACATCAGTACGGCCGCCCAGCGCATGCACGGGACCCAGCCGAGCCTGTCGCGACACCTGAAGCAGCTGGAGGACGAGCTGGGCTTCCAGTTGTTCACCCGGCACGGCCGCTGTCTTGCCGGCATCACTCCGGGCGGGCAGGAGGTCATCCGGGTGGCACGCCGGATCGTCAGCGACGCGGCGAGCCTGCGCGCGTATGCGGCCAACCTGCGCGGCGACACCTCGGGCGAACTGGTAGTCGCCACCGCGCAGACGTATGCCCGCCACGTCCTGCCGCCGGTGCTGGCGCGCCTGGTCAAACGCTACCCGCGGCTCAACGTGCGTATCCAGACGCTGGGCGAGGGTGAGTGCTTCGATCGGCAGGCGCACCACGACGCCGACATCGTCCTGGTCAGCACCGCGGGCGATCGCGCGCCCGAAGGCGTCGCGCTGCCGCTGTTCCGCTGGAAGCGGGTGGTGCTGGTCGAACGCACGCACCCGCTGGCGTGCCTTGGGCGGGCCCCGAGCCTGGCCGAAATGGCGCAGTTCTCGCTGGTCACCTACGAGGCGTCGCGGCGACCGGAATCGACCTTGCGCTGCGTGCTCGAACAGGCCGGACTGCGCGCGCGCTTTGCCTGCTCGGCGCAAGACGCCGATCTGATCAAGGTGTATGTCCGTGCAGGCCTGGGCGTGGGCCTGGTAGCCGAGCTGGCGATCGAGCCGGCCGATCACAAGGACTTCGTGGTGCTGCCGGCCGATCCGGTCCTGCCCGAATGCATCGCATGGGCGCAGTTGCCCGGCGGCCGGGTGATGCGCGACTACACGGTGGACTTCATCCGCCTGCTGGCGCCACAACTCGATGCGCTCGACATCCGCCGCCGCTTTGAAGGCACAGCCGCGCCGGTGTGGCCGGTGCCGCGCCAGTGGGCGGGTGAGGCTGCGTTCGCGGCCTGAGCGCCGGACGCGTTGTGCGCTGAAAACCAGACGCCGAGATGCGCGTGCCGCAAAGCACGACGGCGCCCGAAGGCGCCGCCGTGCGTCGCATCACGGAGGTGCAGTCCTACTCCGCCGCAGACCCGCGCAGCTGCTGCTGGGCGGCCAGGAACGGATTGCCTTCATACCAGGTCGGCCACTGCTCATTGCCGGCCAGTTCGCGGCCGACGCCGTACAGCGCCTCCAGGTCCTGGATCACGCCTTCGAAATTCCAGTCCGGGTCGAACTCGTCGGCCGGCTGGTGGTAGCGGTTGTCGCGGTAGTCGCTCTGCGCCCGCTGCCCGGCGTCCATGCCGCCCTCGATCAGGTCGTCGCCACCCTTGGCGTAGAGCGCCGGCACGCCGGCCTTGGCGAAGTTGAAGTGATCGGAGCGGAAGTAGAAACCGCTTTCCGGGGTGGCCTCGGCCTTGAGCACCCGGCCCTGCGCGTCGGTGGTCTGCTTGAGGATGTCCTCCAGCTGCGAGCTGCCGAAGCCGACCACCGTCATGTCGCGCGCCGGGCCGATCACCGGCAGCGCGTCCAGGTTGATCACCGCCACGGTCTGCTCCAGCGGCACGCTGGGATTGGCGACGTAGTACTGCGAACCCAGCAGCCCGGACTCCTCCAGCGTCACCGCCAGGAACACCACCGAGCGCTCCGGCGCCGGCTCTTGGTTCACGAATGCCTCGGCGATCTCCAGGATCCCGGCGATGCCGGTGGCGTTGTCGATCGCGCCGTTGTAGATCGTGTCGCCTTCGCCCTCGTGCTGGCCGATGTGGTCCCAGTGGCCCATGTAGACAATCGCTTCGTCCGCCCGCTTGGTGCCGGGCAAAATCGCAACGAGGTTGGGCGAGGTCTTCTGCGAAGTGGTGCTGGCGAGGTCGAGCGACAGCGTGGCGTCCAGCGGGATGGCTTCGAAGCCGCGCTGGTTGGCGGCGGTGTACAGCTCGTCGAGATCGTGCCCGAGGTCGGACATCAGGCTGCGCGCCACGTCCCCGGTGATCCAGCCCTGGGCCGGCAGGCGCGGGTTCGGATCGTCGCCGGCCGGCAGGTCGAACTGCGGCCCCGACCAGGAGTTCTTGACCACGTCCCAGCCATACGACGCCCCTTCGGTGTCGTGGATGATGATCGCCGCGGCGGCGCCCTGGCGCGCGGCCTCCTCGTACTTGTAGGTCCAGCGGCCGTAGTAGGTCATGCGCTGGCCTTCGAACAGTTCGGCGTCCTCGGTATGGAAGCCCGGGTCGTTGACGAACATCACCACCGTCTTGCCTTCGACATCGACCCCGGCGTAGTCGTTCCAGCCCAGCTCCGGTGCGTTGACGCCATAGCCGACGAACACCAGCTGGCTGTCGTCGATCTCGACCTGCGCCTGGCCGGTGCGGGTGTTGATGACCATGTCGCTGCCGAACTGCAGTTCGCGCGGCTCGCCGTCGACCTGCAGTGTCAGCACGGTCGAGGCGTCGGCGGTGGTCTCCACCATCGGCACGGTCTGCAGGTAGCTGCCTTTGTTGCCCGGTTGCAGCCCGAGCCGTTCGAACTCGGCGGTGAGATAGGCGACGGTCTTCTCCTCACCGATGCTGCCCGGCGCACGCCCGGCGAACTCGTCGGAGGACAGCGCCCGCACGTGCGCGGCGAAATCGGCGGCGTCGATGTCGACCACGTTGGCCTGGCTTTCGCTGCCGGATCCGGAAGGGGCCGGCGCATCGGCGGGTCGGTCGCAGGCCGCGAGCACCAGCGCGGCAGCCAGCAGCGAGGTGGCGGTGGAAAGCGGAGTACGGGACATGGAAGCTCCGGGTCGGCCGCAGTGCGGCGGAAGCTCCATTCTAGCTCGCTGCAGGCGACGGCTGCGCCGCCTGCACAGTCGGCCGCGTTGCGGCCTGTGAGTCGCGCCTGCGGCGCTGTAAACCGTCAGTAAAAGACGTGCGGCCTCCCGCTATGGCCGCTTACAGGCCGCAAGCGGACCTTGTAGCGAGCGCAGCGGGCGGGGCCCTCGCCTGGAACGGGCTTCCGCCGCATTTCCCCCTGCCGTTTCACTGATTGCCACTCACAGCGCCGCGGGCGCGACTTACAGGCCGCGAAAGCGGCCGACTCACCGCTCCTGAGGCGTGGCGCCGTCAAAGCGCACCGCGGTGGCGCCGGTGACCGGACCGATCTGGGCGCTGCGGTGCACGTGCAGGCTCACCTCATGCTCGAACACCAGCTCGCCGTCGACGCGTGCATCGGGCCCGATGATCACCCGCGGCGTGCTGCGCTTCATGCTGAACCAGCGCATGCCCGGCTTGTGGTAGCGGATACCGCCGCGCACGTGCGAGCCGGCGCCGACGGTGACGTCGCCGCTGACCGTCTCGATGCCGCCGGCCAGGTCGGTGTCGACCAGGCCGATGGAGCCGTTGACCGTCTCGATGCTGCCGCCGATGTCGCCGCCACGATCGATGAAGATCCCGCCATTGACCGTGCTCACGTCACCGGCAATGCGTGCGTTCTCCGCCACGCGGATGCCGCCGTTGACCGTCGACAGGCTGTCGACCTGGATGTCGGCGCCGGCCCGGATCGCGCCGTTGACGGTGCCGGCGTCGCGCACGCTCGCGCCATCGTCGATGCGGATGCTGCCGTTGACCGTCTCAAGATCGCCATAGGACTGGCCTGTATCGGCGGAAATGCTGCCGTTGACCTTACTGATGCTCTGCTGGGCCAGTGCGGCCGGTGCGGTCGCCAGCACGGCCATTCCGATGGCGAGCGAAAGAGCGAGAGCGGTGCGGGTGCGCTTCATGGTCGATTCCTTATGGTCGAGTCGGGTG
>JAHWKC010000143.1 GCA_019348095.1 Pseudomonadota bacterium
GACCTTGCCGATCCGCAGGTCGAGTCGGGCGAAGTCGTCGATGTTGATCGTCGCACCGGCCGCGGCCGCGGCCGCGGCGGAAGCGTCCTCGGATTTTGCTGCTGCCTTCGGCGCTGGAGCCGACGCCGGCGCGGATGCCGGGTTGGTGGTCGGGGCGGAAGAGGCGGGTGCGCTGTCGGTGGGCTTCATGGATTCCTTGCTGGCTTCGATCATGGCATCGATCTGCTTCGGGTCGATCCGGGTGAGCAGCGGCGAGTAAGGCCTGGTCCGATGATCGCTCAGGAACTTGCCGATCGCGTCGAACGACTGCGTCATGGAAGGATCATTGAAGAACTCGGAGGCCTCGCGCGCGATTTTCGGAATGACCGGAGCGAGAGCGATCGACAGGTCGCGGAACATGTTCAGCCCCGCAAAGATGACTATCGAAAGATCCGCCCTCCTGGACGGATCCTTGGCCAACGCCCACGGCGCAGCGCGCGCCACGAACTCGTTGGCCGTGTCGGCCAGCGCCATCAGCTCTCGCAGCACCCGTGCGAAATCGTCGGTCCGGTAGTGCCCGATGGCCTGTTTTGCGCCGGCACTGACCGATGCCAGCGAGAAGATGGCGTCTTGCGCCACGCTGGAGGGCGGCTCATCGGCGGTCCAGTCGATTTTCCCCATCAGGATCGAATCGCAGCGTGCATGCACCTGTTCCAGCTGGGCACTGGAGGCACTCATTTCGTTTTCGAAATGCAGATCGTTGAGCTTGGCGCAGCGGCTGGCGATGTTCACGAACTTGCCGACCAGGTCGGAGTTCACGCGCGCGACGAAGTCCGACAGGTTGAGATCGAGATCGTCGACGCCGCCGGAGGTCTTGGTGGCGTAGTAGTAGCGCAGGGCTTCGGGTTCGAGCCCGGCATCGAGGTAGCTGCGGGCCATGACGAAGGTGCCGCGCGACTTCGACATCTTCGCGCCGTCCACCGTCAGATAGCCGTTGACATGCAGCCGCGTCGGCGCGCGCAAGCCTGCCGCGTTCAACACCGCCGGCCAGAACAGGCCGTGGAAGTTGACGATGTCCTTGCCGATGAAATGGTGCAGCTCCGCCTGACTGTCTGGCGCGAGATAGCTGTGGAAGTCGAGACCCTCGCGCTCGCACAGGGCCTGGAAGCTCGACAGGTAGCCGATCGGCGCGTCCAGCCAGACGTACAGGTACTTGCCCGGATGGCCGGGAATTTCGAAGCCGAAGTAGGGCGCGTCGCGGGAGATGTCCCAGGCGCGCAGGCCGCCTTCGGTATCCAGCCATTCGCGCAGCTTCGCCTTGACTCCGGGTTGCGCGACGTCGCCTTCCAGCCATCGGCGCAGGAAGTCCGACTGGCTGCCGACCTCGAAGAAGAAATGCTCGGACTCGCGCAGTTCCGGCGGCGCACCGCTGAGCACCGAGCGCGGCTCCTTGAGTTCGGTCGGCGAGTAGGTCGCGCCGCAGTGCTCGCAGTTGTCGCCGTACTGGTCCGGCGTCGCGCAGTTGGGGCAGATGCCCTTCACGTAGCGGTCGGGCAGGAACATGCCCTTGAGCGGGTCGTACAGCTGCGCGACCGAGCGCCTCGCGATATGCCCGCCGCTTTCGAGCTTCGTGTAGATCGCCTCGGTCAGCGCGCGGTTTCGCGGCGAATGCGTGGAGTCGTAGTGGTCGAAAGCGACGCCGAAATCGGCGAAATCGCGCTCGTGTCCGGCCTGGATTCCGGCGATGAAGGCCTCCGGCGTGGTCCCGGCCTTCTCGGCCGCGAGCATGATCGGTGTGCCATGGGTGTCGTCGGCGCAGACGAACCACGCCGTGTGTCCGGACATGCGCTGCGCGCGCGCGAAGATGTCGCCCTGGATATACCCGACCAGATGGCCCAGATGCAGTGGCCCGTTGGCATAGGGCAGGGCGCAGGTGACGACGAGCTCGCGGGACATGGCGGCAACGGTGCGGAGGGTCGGCGATTATCGCATGCGACCTGCGCCACAGACCCGGGCGCGGCCGCGGCGGTATTCGCAGCTGCGGCGGCATTGGCGTGTCAACCGCTTTCATCTGCCACCGGCGACCCCATTACTCCGTCAAGGCGACGCGCTTCCGCCGGGATCGGGCAAGCTGCCGTCCTGCAGGCGTGCGTGCTTTCCACTCACCCGAACCACATGGAACCACTATGTCCGACTCGATTCAGGCCGAAATTGCCGCGTTGCCGGTGCCCGGATGCGACATTTCGCTCACCCACGCGCAGGTGCGCGTGCGTGCCGCCGAGTCCGGCACGGAAGTGGCGGTGTCGCTGCTGTGCGGTTTTCCGGTGGAAGGGCTGCGCTCGGCGCTGGAATCGGCGGTCGCCGCGAAGCTGGCGTCGCTCGGACGCTCGCTGCGGAGCTTCGAACTGAGCCAGCGCATCACCAGCCACGCCGTGCAACCCGGTCTCTCGCCGCTGCCGAGCGTGCGCAACATCATCGCGATCGGCTCCGGCAAGGGCGGCGTCGGGAAATCGACGACGGCGGTGAATCTGGCCCTGGCCCTGGCCGCCGACGGCGCGCGCGTCGGAGTGCTGGATGCCGATGTCTACGGCCCCAGCGTGCCGATGATGCTCGGCCTGACCGGCCGGCCGGACAGTCCCGATGGCAAGACCATCGAGCCGATGCGTGCGCACGGCGTGGAGGCGATGTCGATCGGGCTGCTGGTCGAGCAGGACACGCCGATGATCTGGCGCGGACCGATGGCGACTTCGGCGCTGACGCAGTTGCTCAACGAGACCCGCTGGGGCGGCGCGGACGGCGAGGGGCTCGATTACCTGATCGTCGACCTGCCGCCCGGCACCGGCGACATCCAGCTGACCCTGGCGCAGAAGATCCCGGTGGCAGGGGCGGTGATCGTGACCACGCCGCAGGACGTCGCCACGCTGGATGCCAAGAAGGCGCTGAAGATGTTCGAGAAGGTCCAGGTGCCGGTGCTGGGCCTGGTCGAGAACATGGCAGTGCATGTGTGCTCGAACTGCGGCCATGCCGAGCATGTCTTTGGCGAGGGCGGCGGCACGCGGATGGCGGCGCAGTACGGCGTGCCGCTGCTCGGCAGCCTGCCGCTGGAACTGGCGATCCGGGAGCAGGGTGATGCCGGCGTGCCGGTGGTGGTCGCCGCACCCGATTCGGCCGCGGCCCAGGCCTATCGCCACACGGCCCGGGCGCTGGCGAGCGTGCTTGCGCAGCGGCCGCGGGTGACGCCTTCGATTTCGGCGTCGCTCTTGTAGAGCCGAGCTTGCTCGGCTGCGCTCTGGCCGCCGGCAGCCGGCTCCATGATGGTTGCGTTGCCGAGCAAGCTCGGCACTACGAGCTTGGTGTCGGACGTGGGTGCCGGGCTTATCAGCCCAGCTACTTTGCGTCCTTCGCGGAGCCCGCGCTCTGCCCTTACAATGCGCCCCGTCGCCGCACGGAACTACTCAATGAGCATCAAGTCCGATCGCTGGATCCGTCGCATGGCCGAGCAGCACGGCATGATCGAGCCGTTCGAGCCGGGCCAGGTCAAGCTCGGTGCCGACGGTGAGCGCATCGTCAGCTACGGCACCTCGAGCTACGGCTACGACGTGCGTTGCTCGCGCGAGTTCAAGATCTTCACCAACATCAATTCGACCATCGTTGACCCGAAGCACTTCGATCCGGGCAGCTTTGTCGATGTCGACGCTGACGTCTGCATCATTCCGCCGAACTCGTTCGCGCTGGCGCGCACGGTCGAATGCTTCCGGATTCCGCGAGACACCCTGGTGGTGTGCCTGGGCAAGAGCACCTATGCGCGCTGCGGGATCATCGTCAATGTGACCCCGCTGGAGCCGGAGTGGGAAGGCCACGTCACCCTGGAATTCAGCAACACCACTCCGTTGCCGGCGCGCATCTACGCCAACGAAGGCGTCGCGCAGATGCTGTTCTTCCAGGCTGCTGCAGACGATGTCTGCGAAACCTCCTACAAGGACCGCGGCGGCAAGTACCAGGGGCAGCGCGGGGTGACGTTGCCAAGGACGTAATGGGAATGGCGGTGCTCCTGCAGAGTTCAGCCAGCCCAGCATGACCTCCTGAACCCGACGCAAGGCCAGTCAGCCCGCGCACTATTTCCCGTTACCCATCCACGCGCTACGGCTTCTGATAGGTGACGAAGAAGCCCTCCAGGTCGCCGTTCTCGATATACGGCTCGACGCTCAGCACCCTATAGCCGCGATCGGCGAACGCCTGGTGCGCCTTGTTGAGGTGATTGGCCGCGCCCTGGGTGCGGAAGCCCCAGCTCACGTCGATCCAGATGCTGACCGCGCCGAGACCCTCACTTTGTGCCTCTTCGGCGAGCTTCTCGGGGTTGCGATCGAACAGGCCGGCGTGCGCGGGCACGGCGGTGCAGGTCAAGGCCGCGAGCAGCGCGGCAAACAGCAATGGGCGCATCTATTTCTCCAGGTGGGGCGAGCCAGGTGGGGCGGGTGATTCTCCGGCGCGATGGCTGGCGCCGGACTGAACGTGCTGGCGCAGGGGGGCGGGAGACGCTGGGCTTGTCAGCCCATCCACGTTTGTCGCGGTGGCTCCGGGGCGGCATCGGTCAAGGCGCCGATCGTGACGCCGTCTGCTTCGAGTGCGCGGCGCAGGGCAAGGGCGAACGCGGCGGCGTCGGGGCGGTCACCGTGCAGGCACAGGGTGTCGGCGCGCAGCTTCAGCAAGGTCCCCTCGCCGGTGCGCACTTCGCCGCAGTTGGTCAGTGCGCGCGCCTGCGCGATTGCGGCGTCCACCGTGGCCAGCACCGCCCCCGGCGCGTCGCGAGGCAGCAGCCGGCCATCGGCGGCGTAGCCGCGCTCGGCGAACACTTCGTGAGCGATACGCAGTCCGGCGGCCTCGCCGGCGGCGGTGAGCTGCGAGCCCGAGAGCCCGAACAGCACCAGCGAGGGATCGAACGCGGCGACTGCAGCGGCGACGGCGTCGGCCGTGGGGCGGTCGCGGGCGGCCAGGTTGTAGAGCGCGCCGTGGGGTTTGACGTGGCCGAGCCGCATGCCTTCATCGCGCGCGACCGCCTGCAGGCGCCCGAGTTGGCCGATGACCAGTTCGCTCACCGCCTGCGCCGGCAGTGCCAGCTCGCGACGCCCGAAATGTTCACGGTCGGCATAACCGGGGTGCGCACCGACCGCCACGCCATGTTCGCGGCACAAGCGCAGCGTCGCGCGCATCGTCGCCTCGTCGCCGGCGTGGCCGCCGCAGGCGATGCTGGCCGAGCTGATCAGCGGCACGATCGCGCCATCGCTGCCGCAGCCTTCGCCCAGGTCGCAGTTGAAGTCGATGCGCGCGACGCGCAGGTCCGGCGCCTTCATGTCCGGCTCGCGAGCATCAGCTCGAGCCTGGCCGCGCGCTCCCGGCTTTCGCAAGCCAGCCGCGCGGCGGTCGCGGGATCGCAGGGCGCGAACCGCAGCGCTTCGCCGGGGCGGATCTGCGCCAACAACGGCAGGTCGACGGCAATCACATGGCCCAGGCGCGGGTAGCCGCCCACCGTCTGTGCATCGGCCAGCAGCACGATCGGTTGTCCGTCGGGGGGCAGCTGGATGGTGCCCGGGGCGACCGCGACGACATGGACACCGCCGCGACGCTCCTGCTCGGCCCCGACGTCCCGTACCCACTGGTCGACCGCCGCCTTCGCCGCGCCGTACGCCGCGAACACCGGGTCGGGCTCCCGCCCGTAGGTGGACGCGACGTTGACGATCCGGCCCCACCCCGCGGACCGCATCGGTCCCACCGCGGCGACCGACAACCGGGCCGCGGCGAAGAAGTCGACCTCGAACCCGGCCCGCCACCGCTCGTCGGTCATCCGGTCGAGCCGGGACGCCATGGGGCCACCGGCGTTGTTGATCAGCACGTCGATGGCCTGGGGGAGCGCGGAGGCGAACCGCGCGACCGAGGCATCGTCGGTGACGTCGAGCGCATGAACCCGCACCCGGCCTTCGCTCGCGGCGGCGAGCGCCTGCAGCTCCGTGGCCCCTGCCGGGTCCCGGGCGGTGCAGTGAACCGAAGCGCCGCGTGCGGCGAGCTGGCGGACGAACTCGAGACCGATCCCGCGATTGGCCCCCGTGACGACGAAGTGCATGAGCGACGCTCCTTATCGACTCAGCGCCGTCCGCTCCGTGTCCGATACGTCATCGGGCACCGCGCCGGAGGCGCAAACCTCCCCCCGGAATGACCGAACC
>JAHWKC010000144.1 GCA_019348095.1 Pseudomonadota bacterium
ATCGACGTGGAGACCGACGATGACAGCGTCGCCGGCCACTTCCTGCACCTGCTGCACGGCGAGCCGCCAAGCGCGCTGCACGCGCAATCACTGGACAAGTCGCTGGTGCTGTACGCCGAGCACGAGTTCAACGCCAGCACGTTTACCGCACGGGTGATCGCCGGCACCGGCTCGGACCTGCACTCGTGCCTGACCGGCGCGATCGGGGCATTGCGCGGGCCCAAGCATGGCGGCGCCAATGAAGTGGCGATGGACATCATCTCGCGCTACTCCTCGGCAGACGAAGCAGAAGCCGACATCCGCGCACGCATCGAGCGCAAGGAAATCATCATCGGCTTCGGCCATCCGGTCTACACCACCGGCGACCCGCGCAACCCGATCATCAAGGAGCTCTCGCGCAAGCTGTGCGAGGACGCCGGCAACAAGCTGCTGTTCGATGTCAGCGAGCGCATCGAGACCTTGATGATGGACAGCAAGAAGATGTTCCCGAACCTCGATTGGTACAGCGCATCGGCCTATCACATGATGGGCATACCGACGCCGATGTTCACCCCGTTGTTCGTGATCGCGCGTACCACTGGCTGGAGCGCGCATGTCATCGAGCAGCGCGAGGACGGCAAGATCATCCGCCCGAGCGCGAACTACACCGGGCCGGAGGATCGCGCGTACGTGCCCATCCAACAGCGCTGACGCGGGAGCATGACCTTGCCCTGGGCCCCGGGAGCAGCCGTAGCGGTGGCAACGCTGCTAAGCATCGCCGCGCTGGTGTTCGCGCATTTCGAAGGGCTCGCCGCGTTGGGGCGCCGTTATGGCGAGGCCTCGCCGGGGGCCGGCGACGAGCGCCGGATCATGAAGGTGGTGTTCGGCCTGCTCACGCTGCATGCGCTGGAGATCGCGCTGCTGGGCTTGGTGTACTGGGGACTGCTGATGATTCCCGGCACCGGGACCATCGTCGGCACGGCCTCGATGAGCTTTGCGGACTCGATCTACTTCTCCTCGGTGACCTACACCACGGTCGGCTTCGGCGAGCTGTCGCCCGATGGGCCGATCCGGCTGCTGGCCGGGGCCGAGGCGTTGACCGGCTTCGTGCTGCTCACCTGGTCGGCTTCCTTCACCTACCGGCAGATGTCACGGCAGAGCAGCAACCTTGGTTAGCTGGAAGGGCCTTCATGAAAAAAGCCGCACATCGTGCGGCTTTTTTGTTTGCGGCAGATCGGATCCGCGGATCAAATGCCGCTGCGCCTGGCTTCAGGACCCGCGCGGCTTCAGCGACTGCACGCGCAGGAAGGTGTGGTCGCCGATCGTGGCGACCTGGTAGGAGTTTCGCCAGCTCGGGAAGGCGATCGCGTGCGCCAGGAAGTGGCTGGCGCCGGGGACGATCTCGTTGCGTTCGCCGACGGGCAGCGCCCAGTTGCGCTCGGCCTCCAGTGCGATGGTCACCGACTCGGCCCAGGCCTCGGTGTTGGTCAGGCGGGTATTGGGCGAGACGATCGTCGGGGCGAACTGCTTGCGCGCAGTGACCACCGAGCAGACGCTATCGCCCCACAGGCCGCTGTCCCGGCGGCGCAGCGCGACCTCGGCGACGGCCTGCTGGCCCTGGACCGACTGGTCGCGAGCCTCCAGGTACAACGTCGTGCTCAGGCACAACGAATCGGCGGCGGGTGGTGGCAGTACCGAGGCCAACCAGAGGATCCAGGCCAGTTTCATGTCGAACTCCTTGCTCCGGGTACACGTCCTCGAGCTGGTCGAGGACTCGCATTGCCCTCTCCCGTGCCGCAGGGGAGGGCAAGGGCGGGGGCGGGCCGGGCCGCACTTCAGCGGCCATCTCCTGGTAGAGACGGCTACTGCGGCGCAAACCGGCACGGCGTACTGGGGAGGGCGGCGAGCTCTATGGCGCGCTTTGCCCCTTCACCGGATCCGCGCAGAGGGCGCGGGCGGCGTGGGTGCCGCCATCGGGGGCGGCTGAAAAGTTGCGGCACGGTAGCCGCCGGTAGATAAACGTCAGGTGAACGTCCCGTTCAAGTTGTGCTCAGGATGCGGTTTTTTGTGCGCCGGATCTGCTGAGCCAGTCGCCGATGCCCCGGGTCACAGTGCCGCGGCGATGCGGCTGCCCTGCGCAATGGCGCGCTTGGCGTCGAGCTCGGCGGCGATATCGGCGCCGCCGATCACGTGGAACGACCGTCCGGACGCCTCCAGCTCCGCGGCCAGCGGGCGATAGGGCTCCTGGCCGGCACAGGTCACCACGTGGTCGGCCGGGAGCGTCTGCAACTGGCCGTCGATCCGGACATGCAGGCCGGCGGCGTCGACGCCGAGATATTCGACTCCGCCAAGCATGCGCACGCCGCGAGCCTTCAGCGCGGCGCGGTGGACCCAGCCGGTGGTCTTGCCCAGACCGGCGCCGGGCTTGCCGGGGCTGCGCTGCAGCAACCAGACCTCGCGCGCGGCGGGCTTGGGGCCGGGATGCAGAGCGCGGACCGGCGCGCGCGGGGTCGGCGCCAGTCCACCACGGTTCTCGCCGTAGCCCAGGTCCACGCCCCACTCGGCGCGCCAGCGCCCGGCATCCAGCGCGGACGAGGGGCCTTCATGCACCAGGAACCCGGCGACATCGAAGCCGATGCCGCCGGCGCCGATGATCGCCACCTTGCGACCCGGCACCACGCGCCCGGTCAGCACGTCGAGGTAGCTGACCACCTTCGGGTGGCGCGCGCCGGGAAAGCCGACCTGGCGCGGGCGGATGCCGGTTGCGAGCACCACCTCGTCGAACCCGGCCAGCGCGGTCGCGTCGGCCTGCGTGTCCAGCCGCAGCTCGATGCCGGTCAGCTCGATCTGCCGGCGGAAATAGCGCAGCGTCTCGTGGAACTCCTCCTTGCCGGGGATGCGCTTGGCGAGATTGAACTGGCCGCCGATCTCGTGGCTCGTCTCGAACAGGGTCACGCGATGGCCGCGTCCGGCGGCGATGGTCGCGGCGGCCAGCCCGGCCGGACCGGCGCCGACCACGGCGATGGTCCTGGGCTTCGCGGCCGGCCGGTAGTTCAGCTCGGTCTCGTGGCAGGCGCGCGGGTTGACCAGGCAACTCGCGGTCCTGTTCTGAAACACGTGGTCCAGGCAGGCCTGGTTGCAGGCGATGCAGGTGTTGATCTCGCCGCCGCGGCCCGCCGCCGCCTTGGCGACGAACTCCGGGTCGGCGAGGAACGGGCGCGCCATCGACACGAGGTCGGCCGCGCCGTCGGCGATGAGCCGCTCGCCCTGCTCCGGATTGTTGATCCGGTTCGACGTCATCAGCGGGATCTTCACCTCGCCCATCAGCCGCTTCGTGGTGAAGGCGAAGGCGCCGCGCGGCACCGAATGCATGATCGTCGGCACCCGCGCCTCGTGCCAGCCGATCCCGGTGTTGAGGATGGTGGCGCCGGCAGCCTCCGCCGCCTTGGCGAGGCGCACCGTCTCGTCCCACGAGCTGCCGCCCTCGACCAGATCGATCATCGACAGCCGGTAGATCAGGATGAAGTCCGGCCCACAGGCCTGGCGGATGCGGCGCACGATCTCGACCGCGAAGCGCCTGCGGCGTGCCGCATCGCCGCCAAACGCGTCGTCGCGCCGGTTGGTCCGCGGCGCGGTGAACTGGTTGAGCAGGTAGCCCTCCGAGCCCATCACCTCGACGCCGTCGTAGCCGGCCTCCTGCGCCAGTTGCGCGCTGCGTACGAAGGCGTCGATCTGTCGCTCCACCCCGCGTGCGCTCAGCGCCCGCGGCGTGAACGGGTTGATAGGCGCCTTCAGTCGCGAGGGCGCGACCTGCAGCGGCTGATAGCCATAGCGACCGGCGTGCAGGATCTGCAGGCAGATGCGGCTGCCGTGCGCGTGGACCGCCCCGGTCACCTGGCGGTGTTTGTGGGTTTCCCACGACCAGCTGAGCTTGCCGCCGAAAGGCTTGAGCCAGCCGCTGATGTTCGGCGCGAAGCCGCCGGTGACCATCAGCCCGACGCCGCCGGCTGCGCGTTCGGCGAAGTACGCCGCCAGCCGCGGGAAATCGCGCGCCCGATCCTCCAGTCCGGTGTGCATCGAACCCATCAGGACCCGGTTGGGCAGCGTGCAGAAGCCAAGGTCGAGCGGGGCGAACAGGTGTGGGTACAGGGGATGAGCGGCAGCGGCCATGAAAGTACGCGGGCGTATGGAAGCGCCACGATGCCGCCAAAGCGGCGGAGGGACAAGCGCACGGTCGTGGACGGACCTTCAGTAGGGCCGGGCGCTTGTCTCCTGCCCCTCGAGGGCAGGGCTTATGAACCCCTTTCGATCCGACCAGCGTCAGTCGAATGCAAACGCATCCAGCGCCAGCGAACCCATCTGGTGTGAACGGTGGATCACGCGCATCGCCGCCGACTCGCCGGCCGCGCCGAGCGCGACGAACAGCGGCATCAGGTGCTCGACGGTCGGGTGCGCGCGTTGCGCATGCGGCGCGCGTTGCTGCCAATCGAGCAGGGCAGCCGGATCTTCGTCTGCCAGCGCCTGGTGCATCCACTCACTGAATTCGCGCGCCCGGCACCGGGTAGCGGATGTCGTAGAGCGGAATTGGCGTGGCGGCGAGGAATTCGCCGCTGTCCGGGTCGAAACCCTGCAGCAGCTTGGGCTGCTGGAAGGCAAGGTTGGTCAGTTGTCTCGCAGCGCGGCAAAATGTGCGGCTTCCCCCCACACCGGAATCCCGCATGAGCCAGCACGACGCCAGCGCAGGTAACGCCAGCGCCCATAACAGCCGCTCCACCATTCGGCCCCGGCCGGACCAGCCGATGCTGGACATCGCCGACTACGTAGCCGACTACCGCATCGAGTCCAAGGAGGCCTTCGACACCGCGCGCTACATGCTGCTCGATTCGCTGGCGTGCGCGGCGATGGCGATGGACCACCCCGAATGCGTCAAGCACCTTGGGCCACTGGTACCGGGTGCGGGCATGTCCGGTGGCGCGCGCGTGCCGTACACCTCCTACGAGCTCGACCCGGTGCAGGCGGCCTACAACCTCGGCGTGCAGATCCGCTGGCTGGACTTCAACGACACCTGGCTGGCGGCCGAGTGGGGCCACCCCTCCGACAACCTTGGCGCGATCCTGGCGGTCGCAGATTACCTGGGGCGCAAGGCCGAGAACGAGGGCGGCAAGCCGCTGAGCGTGCGCGACGTGCTTGGCTACGCGATCAAGGCCCACGAGATCCAGGGCGGCTACGCGCTGCTGAATTCGTTCAACCGGGTCGGCCTGGACCACGTGATCCTGGTGCGCCTGGCGTCGACCGCGGTGGCCACGCAGATGCTCGGCGGCGACAAGGAAGCGATCTGGACGGCCGTTTCGCACTCGTGGATCGACAACGGCGTGCTGCGCACCTACCGGCATGCGCCGAACACCGGTCCGCGCAAGAGCTGGGCTGCCGGCGACGCCTGCCGCCGCGCGGTTACCCATGCGCTGAACGCGGTCAAGGGCGTGGTGGGGTATCCGAGCGCGCTGTCGGTCAAGACCTGGGGCTTCTACGACATCGCCTTCAAGGGCAAGACGTTCGAGTTCGAACGCCCGTTCGGCAGCTACGTGATGGAAAATGTCCTTTTCAAGATCAGCTTCCCGGCCGAATTCCACGCCCAGACCGCCGTCGAATGCGCCATGCAGTTGCACGCGCAGGTGAAGGGCCGCCTGGACGACATCGAGCGCATCGAACTGCAGACCCAGGAAGCCGGCGTGCGCATCATCGACAAGACCGGGCCGCTGGCGAACTACGCCGATCGCGACCACTGCCTGCAATACATGGTCGCCGTGCCGCTGATCTTCGGACGACTCACGGCCGGGGATTACAGCGACGCCGTCGCGGCCGATCCACGCATCGACGCGCTGCGTGAAAAGATGGTCGTCAGCGAAAATCCGCAGTTCACCATCGACTACTTCGACCCCGACAAGCGCTACATCGGAAATTCGGTGCAGGTCTTCTTCAAGGATGGCAGCGCCAGCGAAAAGGTCTCGATCGACTTCCCGATCGGACACCGCAGGCGTCGGGCCGAGGGCATCCCGGTGCTGATGGCGAAGTTCGAATCGGCCATGCGTACCAGGCTGCCTGCGGCCCGCGCCGATCAGGTGATGGCGCTGGTGGCCCAGCCGGAGATGCTGGAAGCCACGTCGATCACCGAATT
>JAHWKC010000145.1 GCA_019348095.1 Pseudomonadota bacterium
TCACCCCTCCAGCTTACGCGCCGGCCGGCGCGGCCGGGTCGACCCCGGCCATGAGCAGACCCAGGGTCTCGCGGTCGGCGCCCTCGGCGTCCACCACGCCCATCACGCGGCCGTGGAAGAGCACCAGGATGCGGTCGGACAGCTTCAGCAGTTCCTCGAGATCCTCCGACACCAGCACCACGCCCGCCCCGCGCTCGCGCTGCGCGAGCAGCGCTCGACCGAGCTGCTCTCGCTGGTGGCCTTGCACGGCGCCGCCGGGTGCGCCGCGCTCGTCACGGGCTACGTCCTGATGATCCAGGCGTCGGTGACCGGCGACCGGCGGCTGAGGTGGATGGCCTCCGCCTACATCGCGATCTGGCCGCTGGCGCTGCTGCGCGCGGCGCGGGCCTACGCCATGCTGCTCGGCCGTGCCCATGTGCTGCCCGAGGACGTGCAGGCCTTGTTCAATCCGGTCGCGGCGCACCGCCTGGTCGGCGACAGCGACGCCGGCAGCGATGCCGCGCTGGCCAAGGCGATCCTGCACGCGGTGCCGGTGGACTGAGCGGCATGGTCGGAGCGCAGACCGGCAGCGCGTCGCGGGGGCAGGCGTGATCGCCGCAGCCGCGATCCGGCTGCGCCAGCACCTGCTGCGCTGGGCGCATCCGCGCCAGCCCGAAGCCCTGCCGGCGCGGTTCGACCGGCGCCGCGTGTACGTGCTGCCGACCGGGTTCGGCCTGTTCTATGGGTTCCTGCTGGGCGCGATGCTGATCGGCGCGCTGAACTACAACAACAACCCGGCACTGCTGCTGGCGCTGCTGCTGGCCGGCGCCGGGCTGGCCAGCCTGATCGCCGCGCAGCTGCAACTGAGCGGACTGGCGGTGATCGCGATCGATGCCGAACCGGTCGCGGCCGGTTCGCCGTTGCTGGTGCGGGTGCACGCGCAGGCGCCGAGCGCGCGGATCCGGCGCGGCCTGCAGGTCGACCTCGACGCCAGCACCGGCATCGACATCGGCGCCACGGTGCTCGATCTGGAGCATGGCCGTGGCGAGGCCGGCATCAGTCTGCCGACGCAGCAGCGCGGCTGGCTGGACGTGCCGCGGCTGCGCGTTTCGACCACCCGTCCGCTGGGGCTGGCGCGCGCATGGGCCTACGTCTGGCCGGAGATGCCCCTGTTGATCTACCCCGCGCCCGAGCCGCAGGGGCCGCCGCTGCCGATCGGCGCGGGCGACCATGTGCAGCGCCGGCTGCACCCCAGCGGCGACGACGTCCACCACCTGCGCAGCTACCGCACCGGGGATTCGCGCCGCGCGATCGCCTGGAAGGCCTCCGCGCGCCGGGATGGCCTGTTGGTGCGCGAGTACGAGCAGCCGCTCGGCGCCGAGGTGGTGCTGGACTGGCGCGAGACCCACGGCCTGGCCTACGAGGCGCGCATCGCGCGGCTGGCGCGCTGGGTCGACGAGGCCGAACGCGACGGCCGCCGCTATCGGCTGAATCTGCCCGCACAGCCGGCGCTCGGCCCGGACCAAGGCGCGCACCACCGACACGCCTGCCTGCGCGCACTGGCGCTGCTGCCGCATGGCTGAGGCGCTCGCCCGCGGCCTGCGCCTGAGCCTCGATCCGACCAGCCGCCGGTGGGCGCTGGCGGCCGCCGGCGCGTGCGTGCTGCCGCTGCTGCTGCAGTTGCCGCCGGCGCTGAGCGGCGTAATCCTGGCGACCGCGCTGACCGTCACCGCGCTGGCCTGGCGGCGGCCTCTGCCGGGCTGGTTGCGACTGCTCGTGGCACTGGCGCTGGTCGGCATCGTGTTGAGCCTGACCGGCTTCTCGGTCGGCCGCGATACCGGCTGCGCGCTCCTGGCGGCGATGCTGGCGGCCAAACCGGCCGAAACCTTCACCCTGCGCGATGCCCGCAGCCTGGTCGGCTTTGCCCTGTTCGCGCCGTTCGGGGCGTTCCTGCTGGATCAGGGACCGCTGACGCTGGTGCTCGGCCTGGGCGCGGCGGTGCTGGCGCTGGCGGCGCTGCAGCGGCTGGTCGAGTCGACCACCGGCGAGCCGGTCAACGCGCTGGCGATGCACCAGCGCCTGGCCGCAATCGGGCGCCTGCTGGCGATCGGGCTGCCGCTGGCGCTGGCCGCATTCTGGTTGGTCCCGCGGCTCAGCGCGCCGTTGTGGGGCGTGCCCGAGCGCGCGCTGGCGCGGCCGGGGCTGTCGGACACCATGGCGCCGGGGGAATGGGTCGACCTGATGACCGACGACTCGCCCGCGCTGCGGGTGCGGTTCTTCGGCGATGCCCCGGCCACATCGCAGATGTACTGGCGCGGTCCGGTGCTGTGGGACTTCGACGGGCGCACCTGGACCCAGCCGCGCTGGTTCCGCAACCTTCCGCCGGCGCCGATGCAGCCCTCGCCGGTGCGCTGGGACTACGAGATGGAGGTCGAGCCGACCGAGCAGCGCCAGCTGGTGGCGCTGGACCTGCCGCTGGCCGCGCCGGAGGGCACCCGGCTGTCGCTCGACCACGGGCTCTACACCCGTCGGCCGATGAACGCAGTCACCCGCTGGCGCCTGCGGTCCTCACCGCCCCTGGCCTACGCGCCCGAATTGGGACAGGTGCTGCGGCGCGCCGCGCTGGAGCTGCCGGCCGGCTACAACCCGCGCACGCTGGCGCTGGGACGGCAGTGGCGCGCCGAGGCCGGCGCCGATGACGCCGCCATCGTCGAGCGGGCGATGCGGTGGGTCCGGCGCGAGTTCGTCTACACCCTGACCACACCGCTGCTCGGCCGCCACGCGGTCGACGAGTTCCTGTTCGACTACCAGGCCGGGTTCTGCGAGCACTACAGCTCGGCGTTCGTCGTGCTGATGCGCGCGGCCGGCATTCCCGCGCGCGTGGTGACCGGCTACGCCGGCGGCTACCGCAACCGGCTTGGCGACTACTGGCTGGTGCGGCGCTCCGACGCGCACGCCTGGGCCGAGGTCTGGCTCGACGGGCCGGGGTGGGTGCGGGTCGATCCGACTGCGGCGGTCGCCCCGGAGCGCATCTACGACACCCTGGCCGATCGGGCGCCAGGCGCCGGCGGCTGGTTCGGCGACGGCGTGTTCGGCGCCGGCCGGCTGGCGCCGATGCTCGACATGAGCGACTGGCTGCGGCGCGGCTGGAACGATTTCGTGCTCGGCTTCGACGCCCGCCGCCAGCAGCGGCTGCTGCGGCCGTTGGGCATCGAGCGTCTGGAGCCGGCGCGGCTGGTCGCGCTGTTCTCGCTGTGCGCGGCGCTGGCATTGCTGTGGATGGCTTGGCTCAGCCAGCGTGGCGAGCGCGAGCGCGATCCTGTCCTGCGCGCCTGGCGCCGCCTGAACCGCCGCTACGCGCGGCTCGGGCTGACGCGCGAGCCGCACGAATCGGCCAGCGACTGGGCCGAACGCGTCGCCCGGGCCCGGCCCGACCTGGCCGCCGAGCTGCGCGCGCTCACCCGGCGTTTCAGCGACTGGCGCTACGCTCGCGATCAGGCGGGGCGACGCAGCGCCCGCGAACTGCTCGCTGCGCTCCGCCAGCATCGCCCCGCACCGGCGTTTTCCCGCCCGGTTCGTTTCCGTCGCAACGGAGGTCGCCCATGAACACCCGATTGGTCCTACTCGCCCTCGCCAGCGCCCTGCTGGCCGCGTGCGCCTCGCAGCCGCAGCCGCTGCAGGGCGAATTCGCCCAGATCAGCCCGCGCGACGCCGCCGAAACCGACAGCACCGGCGCGATGGTGCGCTGGGGCGGGCGCATCGTGCAGGTCGAGCCGCAGGACAACCGCACCTGCTTCGAAATGCTGTCGACCGACCTCAACCTGTACGCGCGGCCCTACTGGGCCACCGACGACGTCGGCGGCCGCTTCATCGCCTGCCGCACCGGCTTCTACGACCCGGCGCTGTTCGAGCGCAACCGCGAGGTTACCTTCACCGGCCGCATCGCCGGCTACGAGAACCGGCAGATCGGCGGATACGACTACCGCTTCCCGCAGGTCGATGCCGAGGTGGTCTATCTGTGGCCGATCCGCGAGCGGGTGGATGTGGTGACCCGCCCGACGCCGTGGCCGTGGTGGGGCTGGTGGTGAAGCCGCCCCTGTAGGAGCGCCCCACGGGCGCGATCGCCCGACGCTGCGCGGGCGCGACCGCCCGCTCATGAATCGGTCGGAGCCCTCCGGTTCGGGCCTGCTACCTGATATTTGGGCTATACCTGCAGGAGCGGACGCGTATACCCGCCCTCGAAACTGCCCCTCGGCGGGCTTCGCGCCTCGCGCCCATGGGGCGGGCGCTCCTACAAAGGCTCGTCATGCCGCGGCTTCAGCCGCGATCGGGTACCCGCGCCACTTCAGCCGGGAGTGCCGAACCGCCCCAGCGGCGCGCCGCCGAGCAGGTGCAGATGGATCTGGAACACGGTCTGGCCGCCGTATTCGTTGCAGTTCATGACGACGCGATAGCCGTCCTCGGCGAAGTCTTCCCGCTTGGCGAAATCCGCCGCCGCCAGCGCCAGCCGGCCGACGATCTCGGCGTGTGCGGGCGTGAGGTCGTTGAGCCGCGCGATCGGCGTCTTCGGCACGAACAGCACGTGCACCGGCGCCTGCGGCGCGATGTCGCGGAAGCCGATCAGGTGCTCGTCCTCGAAGACGATGTCGGCCGGGACTTCGCGGCGGATGATCCTGTCGAAGATGGTGTCGCTCATGGGGTCTGCCCTGCAGGTCGTGTTGGGTGCAACGTCAAGAACGGGAATGAAGCGCCATTCCCCCCGCTCTACCCCGGCATCTCGCTGCGCGAGCCGAACGCATGTGACAGGGTGCCGCGATCGACGTACTCCAGCTCGCCGCCCAGCGGCACGCCGTGCGTCGGGCGGCTCGGGCGGACGCCGTGCTGGCGCGCGAGCTGCGCCAGGTAGTGCGCGGTGGCCTCGCCTTCCACGGTCGGGTTGGTGGCGATGATCAGTTCCTGCACTTCGCCTTCGGCCAAGCGCGGCCAGGCGGTCGAGGCCGAGCTCGCGCGGGCCGATGCCGTCCAGCGGACTCAGCCGCCCCTGCAGCACGTAGTACAGCCCGCGATAGCCGGTGGCCTGCTCGATCGCCAGGCGGTCGGCCGGCGATTCGACCGCGCACAGCTGATGGGCATCGCGCGAGGCGCTGGCGCAGGTCGCGCAGACCTCGGTCTCGCTGAAGTCGCGGCAGCGCGCGCAATGGCCGATCTTCTCGACCGCTTCGGCCAGTGCCTCCGACAGCCGCTGTCCACCCGCGCGCTCGCGTTCGAGCACGTGGTAGGCCATGCGCTGAGCGGATTTCTGGCCGACTCCGGGCAGCACGCGGAAGGCCTCGATCAGTTGTTCCAACAGCGAGCTCATCGGCAGAGAGCGCGCATCAGAACGGCATCTTCATCCCGGGCGGCAGCTGCATGCCCGCCGTGGCCGCGCCCATCTTCTCCTGCGAGGCGGTGTTGGCCTTGTTGACCGCGTCGTTGAACGCCGCGGCGATCAGGTCCTCGGCCATTTCCGGGTCCGACAGCACGCTGGGGTCGATGCGCACCTTGCGGCACTCCATGCGGCCGGTCAGGGTGATATTGACCATGCCGCCGCCGGCATTGCCGGTGACCTCCAGCTGGCCGAGCTCTTCCTGCGCGCGCTGCATGTCTTCCTGCATCTTCTGCGCTTGTTGCATGAGTTGGGCGATGTTTCCGCGCATGTCCTCTACCTTTGCGTTGGGTGGGACGGGTTCGTCCCGGGTCGGATGATGGCCGCTGGCGAAGCGGCAACGGCGTGAAAAATGGATTTCGCGCCGGACTCAGTGCGGCTCGTCGAGCGGCCGGATCGAGTCCGGCACGAGCCGGGCGCCGTGTTGCGAGATCAGCCGCTGCACGTCCGGATCGCTCATGAATGCCGCTTCGGCCGCACTTTGCCGCTCGTCGCGCGCACGCTCGTTGCGTGCGCTGAGCGACTCCACCGGCTGCGCCGCCGCCTCGAAGCGGATCTGCGGCGCCTCGCCCAGTACCGGCGCCAGCGCGTCGGCCACCGCCGAGGTGATGGCCGCCGGCGGCGAGATCGCGCCGCCCTCTCCCATGCCCTTCGTCCCGAGCAGCGTGTCCTGCGAGCGCGTCTCGAGGTGCGAGACGTCGATGCGCGGCACGTCCGTCGTGCCGACGA
>JAHWKC010000146.1 GCA_019348095.1 Pseudomonadota bacterium
TACGGGCCCTCGATCGACTGGCGGACGCGGATCTGCACGTGATGCTGGTGGCGGCCGTCGAGCGCGGCGTCAACGAGCACGAGGTCGGGCCGATCATTGACTTCGGCCTGAAGCACCCTGCCGTCCGCGGGGTGATGTTCCAGCCGGTGACCCACACCGGGCGGCACCCCGATCACGACCCGATGCAGCGCATGACGATCCCCGACGTGCTGCGCGCGATCGACGGCCAGATGGACGGCATCTTCCGCGCGAGCGACTTCCTGCTCGCCGGCCAGGTCGGCGTGGTCTGCGGCTACGGCGACGTCGGCACGGGCTCGGCCGCCTCGCTGCGCGCGCAGGGCTGCCGCGTCGTCGTCACCGAGATCGACCCGATCTGCGCGCTGCAGGCGGCGATGGAGGGTTTCGAGGTCAACACCATCGAGAGCACCCTCGGCCGCGGCGACATATATGTCACCACGACCGGCAACAAGGACATCATCACCGTCGATCACATGCAGGCGATGAAGGACCAGGCGATCGTCTGCAACATCGGCCACTTCGACAACGAGATCCAGGTCGACGCGCTGTACCAGCTCCCGGGCGTGGAGCGGATCAACATCAAGCCGCAGGTCGACAAGTTCGTGTTCGCCGGTGCTGACGGAAAGCCCGGCAACGCGATCTTCCTGCTGGCCGAAGGCCGGCTGGTCAACCTGGGCTGCGCCACCGGCCACCCCAGCTTCGTGATGTCCAACTCGTTCGCCAACCAGACCCTGGCCCAGATCGACCTGTGGGCGCACAAGGACAGCTACGGCAAGCAGGTCTACCTGCTGCCCAAGAAACTCGACGAGGAGGTCGCGCGCCTGCACCTGGAGAAGATCGGCGCGAACCTGACCACCCTCACCGAGGCCCAGGCGACCTACCTCGGCGTGCCGGTGGAAGGTCCGTACAAGCCGGACCACTATCGCTACTGAGCTGCTGGTCGCGCGGTAAAAAAACGGGCGCTTCGGCGCCCGTTTTTTCATGCGCCGGAACATCGACTCCTGTAGGAGCGGCTTCAGCCGCGATCGCCACAGGGACGCCACGCGTCGGCCGATCGCGTCGATGGCCGGGCCTGTTGTAGGAGCGACGCGAGTCGCGATTCGCCTCGGCGACCGGATATCGAGGTCGCGACTTACGTCGCTCCTACAAAAGCCAAGGCAGAGCTCGCGGCTGAAGCTGCTCCTACGGAACCTCGGCAGCCCGAGCGGACAATCTTGCACATTCATCGCGATAGAAAGATACAATGCCGCGACATCCGCTGTGGCCGCCCGCATGCTCCCGATCAGCTTTGAGTTCTACCCGCCCAAGACCGACGAGCAGCGCGCGCAGCTCAACAAGACCGCCGCCAGGCTCAAGCAGCAATCGCCCGACTACGTCAGCGTGACCTTCGGTGCCGGCGGTTCGACTCTGAGCCATACGCCCGAGGCCATCCAGCACCTGCGCGGCGAGCACGGCCTCAGCGCCGCGCCGCACATCACCTGCATGGGCGGCTCGCGCGAGGAGATCCGCGGGTTGCTTAAACTCTATCGGGCGCTCGGCGCGCGCCGCCTGGTCACCCTGCGCGGGGACCTGCCCTCGGGCATGGTCAGCCCCGGCGACCTGCGCTATGCCAACGAACTGGTGGAGTTCATCCGCGCCGAGACCGGCGATCACTTCCACATCGAAGTCGCCGCATACCCGGAGATGCACCCGCAGGCGCGCGACGCGCATGCCGACCTCGCCAACTTCAAGCGCAAGGTCGAGGCCGGCGCCAATGGCGCGATCACCCAGTACTTCTACAACGCCGATGCGTACTTCCGCTTCGTCGAGGACGCGCGCGCGGCCGGCCTGGATATCCCGATCGTGCCGGGCATCATGCCGATCTCCAATTTCAGCCAGATCCGCCGGTTCTCGGAAATGTGCGGCGCGGAGATCCCGCGCTGGATCGCGCAGCGCATGCTCGCCTATGCCGACGACACGGCCAGCGTCCGCGAGTTCGGTGCCGAGGTGGTCGCACAGTTGTGTCGGCGCCTGATCGAGGGCGGCGCGCCGGGGCTGCACTTCTACACGCTGAACCTGGCGAAACCCACGCTTAACGTGATCGCCAAGCTGTCCTGAGTTGCACCTGGGTTCAGCCCCGCGGGCCTTTTCACACGGTGCTTTGACGGTGCCGCGGTGAGCATGCAGGCGACCTGCCCACGGGCCTTGCGCCATGTTGCCAACCCCCTTTGCCGCTGGCCGCGCCGCCATGCTCGCGGCTGTCATCGCACTGCCGCCGGCTGCCCATTCGGGCACCACCCTGCAGCGCTGCGAGGCCGCCGATGGCGTCACCGTCTACACCGACCAGGCCTGCGCCGCCATCGGCGCGATCGCGCGCCCGATGTCCGCCGAACTGCTGACGCGGGTCGCGCGCGAGCAGGCGCCGGGGCCGGGACTGCAGCCGGCCGGCATGAGCGCGGCGGTCGCTGCGGACAGCACTGCGCGTCGCGCACTGGGTTGCGCGCGCTCCACCACGCAACTTGCGATCGAGCTCGAGGGCGCGATCGCGCTGGGCGACGTCAACCGCCTCGCCGAGAGCTACCACTGGGCCGGTCTGTCCCACGCAAATGGCCAGCGGATCCTGCAGCAGTTGGACGCACTCGCCAGCCAACCGCTTGCACAGGCGCATTATCTCGACGCTCGAATTGGCGGCGACCTGCACTACGCCAGCGCCGGCGAGAGCGGCGTCGGCGGCAGTGCCGGGGCAATGCAACTGATCGTCGGTGACGAGGTCGCGCGCAGCGTGACCAGGTTCGACGTGGAGCGCTATCACGGGTGTTACTTCGTGCGCTTCTGAGGCCGCTCCGGTCCGGAGCATCGGATGTGGCCTGACCGCGGCCGGAGGGCGATCCGCAGTGCAGCAGGTTCGTGGACAACGCAACGTCACGGCCCGCGCGTATTCGTGCGTCGCTGTGCAGACGCATGTACCTGGCAAGCCCCGCCCGTCGCCGCACTGGTCCAGGGGGCCGTACCCGGCTAACCTGCCGCCATGACACTGCATCTGCGCTCCGTCCTGATCCCATCCTCGCTGGCGCTGCTGGCCGCATGCGCGTGGCCGCTGTCGGCGCCGGCCCAGGTCCACCGCTGCACCGGAAGCGATGGCACCGCGGTGTTCACCGACCGCGACTGCGAGACGGCCGACGCCGCCACGCAAGCCGCCGCCGCGACGGTCGACACGCCCTCCGGCCGCATTTATCGCAACGTATGCGCGCGCAATCTGCAGGACCTGGTCTACGAAATGGCCAGCGCGATCGACAGCCGCGACCCCAACCGGCTGGCCAGCGTCTATCACTGGGCCGGCATGTCGGGGACCAACGGCTACGGCGTGATGTCGCGGCTGGACGAACTGGTCCAACGCCCGCTGGTCGACATCGTCCCGGTGATGCCGGGCTCGGCCGGGATCGATGGCAACTACTACCCACAGGCCAGCGTGCGCCGGCAGCCGATCGCGCTGCGCGTGGAGCAGACGGTGGCCGACAGCATCACGCCCTCGAGCACGGTGTTCGGCCTGCAGCAGCACTTCGGCTGCTGGTGGATCAAGGGTTGACCGCAGCGGCCGGAACCGGCCCATCCGGGTTGCCCTCGCAGGAGCGGCTTAAGCGGCGATGGGTTCCGGATGCAGCGTCGGTTCGGAAGACCCATCGCGGCTGGAGCCGCTCCTACAGGAATGCTGCAGCCAAGACCGGCGGGCGGGCACAATAGCGGTTTCAACCTGCGGAACCGACGATGCAATACCCCGAGTGGATCTGGCACAACGGTGAGATCAAGCCTTGGCAGGACGCCACCACGCACGTGATGTCGCATGCGCTGCACTACGGCTCATCGGTGTTCGAAGGCATCCGCAGCTACGAGACTTCGATCGGCGGCCGTCCACAGGGGGCGGCGATCTTCCGGCTGAGCGACCACATCAGGCGCCTGTTCGCATCGGCCCGGATCTACGACATGCCGATGCCGTACACACTCGGCCAGATCAATGCCGCCTGCCATGAAGTGATCACCCGCAATGCACTGACCAAAGCCTACCTGCGCCCGATCGCGTATCGGGGGCTCGGCGGGTTCGGTCTTTCGGCCGACACTCCGACCGACCTGGCGGTCGCGGCCTGGGCGATGGGACCATATCTCGGCGAGGGCGTGCTGGAAACCGGCATCGATGCCTGCGTCTCGAGCTGGCAACGCTTCGCGCCCAATACCCTGCCGGCCGGCGCCAAGGCCGGCGGCAACTACCTGTCGGGCCAGTTGGTCGCACGCGAGGCGCGCCGGCTCGGGTTCGGCGAAGGCATTGCACTGGCCTCCACCGGGCTGCTCAGCGAGGGCGCGGGCGAGAACCTGTTCCTGGTGTTCGACGGTGCGCTGCACACCACGCCGGTCAGCGCGGCGCTGCTCAACGGTCTGACCCGCAACTCGATCATCCGCCTGGCCCGCGACGCCGGCATCGAGGTGATCGAGCGGGACCTGCCGCGCGAATACCTCTACCTGTGCGACGAACTGTTCATGTGCGGCACCGCCGCGGAGATCACCCCGATCCGCTCGGTCGATGGCCGCCAGGTCGGCGCGGGTAAGCCGGGGCCGCTGACCCGGCAGATCCAGGCATTGTTCTTCGGCCTGTTCGACGGCAGCACCCCGGACCGGTACGGCTGGCTGCAGCCCTTGGACGGTTGAGCATCTCGGGTACGCAAAGTTTCTGATCCGAATCTACGCGGATGAGTACACGGATAAAGCGACGCCTTTGTGCTTCCGCCTTATCCGTTTTGATCCGGGTGGTTCCGTGTCAAAAAAGCTTTCGCTCCTGCAGAGGCGATCAGGAGCGCGGCGGAGCGAAGGTCAGGGTCGCCACCACGCCCTGCACGTCGCCCGGGCGCACCCACACATCCCAGCCGTAGAGCTCGCACAGCCGGCGCACGATCGACAGGCCGATGCCGCCGCCCTGCGAGTGCTCGGCGTGGGTGCCGCGATAACCGCGCTCGAACAGCTTGGCCGCGTCTTCCGCGCTCAGGCCGGGGCCGGAATCGATCACCTCGACCGAGTCGCCGTGCATCCGCACGATGACCTCGCCGCGGGTGGTGTACTTGACCGCGTTGCCGATCAGGTTGCCCAGCGCCACCGCGACGGCCGCTTCCGGTGCATCCACCACCAGGCCGCTGCGGCCATCCAGCCGCAGCTCCAGCGGCTTGCCGACGATCTGTGCGCGGTGCGCCTCCAGCAACTGCTCGGCGACCCTGCAGACGTCCGTCGCGCCGTGGCCGCGCTCGTTGCGCGACAGCAGCAGCAACGCGCTGATCAGGTCGGCGCATTGCTGCTCGGCGCGCTGGATGCGCTCCAGACGGTTGCGGGTCTTGTCGTCGAGTTCCGGGCGCGAGAGCAGCAGCTCGACCGCGCCGCGGATCACCGCCAGCGGCGTGCGCAGCTCATGGCTGACGTCGGCGTTGAACTCGCGATCGCGCTGCACCACGTCGGTCAGCCGCTCGGCATAGTCGTCCAGCGCCTCGGCGAGCTGGCCGACCTCGTCGTCGGGGAAGTGCGCGGCCAGCGCCTCGGGCTGCGCGCTGCGCCCGGAACGCTTGAGCCGGCGGGCCAGTTCCGATACCGGGCTCATCACGCGCGAGGCCGCCCACCAGCCGACCAGCAACGACAGCACGGTGAAGAACACCACCGAGATGTAGATCGCGCGATTGAACTGGCGTTCGCCGCGCGCGGTCTGGGTCATGTCGTAGGCCAGGAAGAACCATTCCTGCGGGGTCTTGCGCACCGCCAGCTTGTAGGAGAACGGCGAGCCGTCCTCGTTGGTCCCGGAGATGTTGTGGATGCCGTCGGGCAGCTCGTACCAGTCCGGCTCGTCCAGGCGCAGTTCCTCGAAGCGCGAGCGACCGACCACGCGGCCGTATATCTGCTCCACCGGCACCGCGGGATTGGCCTCCGGGTCGGCGTAATAGCGCTTGGCGTACTCATCGATGTTGCGGTTGAGCACGTCCTCGACCAGCTGGTTCTCCACCCGGCTGCGGGTCAGGTTG
>JAHWKC010000147.1 GCA_019348095.1 Pseudomonadota bacterium
CATCGCGAAGACGGTAGGGATCGGCGCCGGGGGTGGGAATCGGTCATTCGTCCAGGTCCTCCCGGGGGCCCGCGGGTAGGGTGCCCGCGATGACCCCCGACGGACTCACCGCGAGCGTCGAGAAGATGCGCGCCGAGGGCGTGCCCGACGTCGCCATCGACACCTTCCGCCACTACTACGAGCAGGTCGTCGCCGGGGAGACCGGGCTGCTGCCCGAGCACGTTGAGGTGCTCGGCGCGACGCCGGGATGGCTGCGCTATCGCCTGCCGCAACGCGCGATCCGCCGCAACGACCGACTGGTCTGCATCGGCCAGAAGCAGGTCTGGTTCCTGCTGCGGCTGGCCGGGGAGGAGTCCGACCTGCGGCTGGATTTGAGCGACAAGCCGGAGTTCGACCATTGGCGCTGGGTCGATTTCTGGTATCCGCTCGAGCACGTGGTGATGTTCAAGCGTGGCGTCTACGCCAGCGCGCTGCGCCATCTGGCGCCCTTCGCCCGACACGTGGCCGGCACTCAGGCCGTGCCCGTGCCTGCGCCGGACCCGCGGGCCGGCTGGAACAACCGGCACCGCTCCCGTCCCCGGCCGGGCGCGCCGGCGCGCGGGGGCAGCCGCGCCGGCGGCAAATCGGGCGATCCGGTCCCCGGGTGAGCGACTTGCCTCCAAGTGGCCCGTCGGCGCCACGGATTGACAATCATTCTCATTCGTAGTCGAATGACCCCGCAGCCCGCCGGCTGCCTGTCTTCCGCCTACGGCCGTCACCGCATGTACGTCTGCATCTGCAACGGAGTCACCGAACGCGATATCCGCCAGGCCGCCGAGGCCGGCTGCCGGAGCGTGCCGGAGCTGACCATGCGCACCGGCGCCGGTGCCAATTGCGGCAGCTGCCTGGACACCGCCGCAGCGTTGCTTGAAGACACGCGTGGCGTGCGCGAACTGCCCGTGCCCATGCTGCAGCACGCGGCCTGAACCTGCCGGGCCTGCATCCGGCAGACTGACCGGCCGCGGTGAGCGCACCCGCCGCCGCCCAAACGCATTGATTCTCGCCTGCGATCGCACTCGATTCGCGTTCCGCCATGGCGCGGGCGAAGGCGCTAGAGTGCCGCCATTGCACGCACTGGAGCACGGCAATGAAAGGCGAAGCCAAGGTCATCGAATTCCTCAACAAGGCGCTCTACAACGAGCTGACTGCGATCAACCAGTACTTCCTGCATGCCAAGATGCTGAAGAACTGGGGGCTGAAGGAATTGGCCGAGCACGAGTACCACGAGTCGATCGACGAGATGAAGCACGCCGACAAGTTGTCCGAGCGCATCCTGTTCCTCGATGGCCTGCCGAACTTCCAGGCACTGGGCAAGCTGCGCATCGGCGAGAACCCCCGCGAGGTGCTGGCCTGCGATCTCGCGCTCGAACTGGAAGCGCTGCCGTTGCTGCGCGACGCGATTGCCCACTGCGAGAGCGTCAATGATTTCGTCAGCCGGCAGCTGTTCGCCGACATCCTCGAATCGGAGGAAGAGCACGTCGACTGGATCGAAACCCAGCTCGCGCTGGTCGAGCGCCTCGGCGAGCAGAACTACCTGCTGAGCAAGATCGAGAGCTGAGAACGGCCACCGCGGGAGAGGCGAGCGCCACCGTCAGCGGTGGCGTTTCCATGTGCGCGTCTTGCGACCCGGGGCACGACGAGCGTTGTCCGCAATCGAGGCGACAGGTGCAAGACTGAAGAGCAGATTTCGAGCACGGCTTCGTAAGCTCTGCCCGAGTCCCGAGTCCCGAGTCCCGAGTCCCGAGTCCCGGATCCGAAGACGATCACCATTCAACCGGCCGCGACGCCCGCCGGAACAACCTGCGCCAGACCCACCAGATCACCAGCGCCAGGGTCAGGGTGATCGCCAGCACCATCGACAGCGCCAGCCACGGGTAGGCGAATACCAGCGCCAGCCCGCTGACCACCGCGACATCTTCGGTGACCGAGGCGGTCCAGTTGCTCAGCGGCTCCGGCGAGGTGTTGATCAGCGCCCGCGAGCCCGCCTTGACCGCATGGCTGAGCAGCGCGGCGCCGCCGCCGACCGCCAGCGCGCCGGCGCCGAGCTCGCCCAGACCCTCGGCCTCGGGCGACAGCGTTGCCGCGGCCAGGAACGCGCCGGCCGGAATCCGCAGCAGCGTGTGCAGCAGGTCCCAGCCCGAATCGACGCCGGGGATCTTGTCGGCGAAGAACTCGGCCACCGCCAGCGCGCCGGAAATGCCGAGCACCCATGGCGACTGGGTCACCTGCAGCGCCTGCGGCAGCTCGAGCCAACCCAGCGCACCGGCCAGGCCGACCCCGAACACGGTCAGGTACACCCGGATGCCCGCCAGCCATGCGAGCACTACGCCAATTGCGAACAGGTGCGCATCTGTCATCGGGCGGCCCCGCTAGACTGGTGCCGGGAGTATATGGGGAGCCGGGGGCGCATGCCGCCGGCAGACAGTCATGAGCAATCCGCCACGCAAGGCACCGCCGAGCTTCGTCATCGTCCAGCGCCAGCCGCGCCGGCGGTGGCTGTTGTGGCTTGCAGTGGCCGTCGCCTGGACGATATCGCTGGCAGCGGTCTGGGCCAGTTGCGAACACTTCGCGCCCGAGCGGCCCTCCGGCGAGAGCGCCGCACTCCACCGCCTCCACCAGCAGCTCGGCCACTACCAGGAGCGCCATGAGGCGCTCGAGCAGCGCGTGGCGACCCTGAAGCGCTCCGACCAGATTACCCGGGTCGCCAACAAGGAGATCCAGAGCGCACTGGCCGAACGCGAGGACGAGATTGCCGACCTGCGCGCCGATGTCGCTTTCTACGAGCGGCTGGTCGGCGCCACCGCGCCGAAGAAGGGGCTGAACGTGCATTCCAGCCGGTTCGAGCGCGAGGTCGGCGGCACCTGGCGCTACCAGATCGTGCTGACCCAGACCCTCAACCGCAACGCGATCAGCCTGGGCGAGCTGCGCTTTTCGGTCGAAGGCGTGTACGACGGCAAGCTGGCCAGCATCGGTTGGGACGAGTTGCACCAGAAGCGCGCGGCGCCCGGCCAGGACTACTCCTTCCGTTATTTCCAGCAGATCGAAGGCAGCGTCATGCTGCCGCCGGGGTTCACCCCGCAGCGCGTGCTTGTGTCGCTGCGCGGCGACGGTGCGGCGGTCGACCAGACCCTGGCCTGGACCACCAGCGACAACGGCGCCACGGCAAGCAGCGGCGACAGCACCAGCGCCGCCATCACCAACAAGGACAGCTGAGACCATGTTCAAGAACAAACCGATCCCGCACGACGGCCCGGTCGATACCCTGATTGGCCCCAACACCGTGATCCATGGCGACTTGCATTTCAGCGGCGGGCTGTACATCGAAGGCCGCATCATCGGCAAGGTGATCGCCGAGGACGGGCAGCAGGCGACCTTGACCCTGGCCGAACCGGGCAGCATCGAGGGCGAGATCCACGCGCCGGTGGTGGTGATCAACGGCCAGCTCAACGGCGACGTGCACGCCGGTGAACGGGTCGAACTGGCGTCGAAGGCGCGCGTGCACGGCAACGTGCACTACAAGGTCGTGGAGATGAGCGCCGGATCGGTGCTGACCGGCCGGCTGCTCCATGTCGACAGCGTCAGCGCCGCGCTGCCGGAGCGCGAAACCTCCATCCGGTCGATCGGCGTCGGCTGAGCGTCGCGCCTGCAGGCGCGACGCATATTGCCCATTGGCTTGACGCTGCGGCGGCCGGACCCTATACCGGGCGCATGAACGACGACTCGCGTCCATCGCCGCTGGATCGGAACTCGGCCACTGCGACGCCGCTGGCGCGGAAAGGCTTGGCGACACGGTGGCTGGTCGCGATAGTGGCGGTGGCGCTGTTGTTTGGGGCCTGGGGTGCCTGGCGGGTGCTCGCGCCCGGCACCGACGATTTCCGCGGCCAGCTCGCCGCGAGCGAGCGCGACCGCCGCGGGCAGTCCGAACGGATCGAGCAGTTGCAGCAGCGGGTCGCGACCCTGGGCCGCTCCGACCAGATCAGCCGCGACGCCAACCGTGACCTGCAGGGCACCCTGGCCGAGCGTGACGAGGAGATCGCCGCGCTGCGTGCCGACGTCGCCTTCTATGAGCGTCTGGTCGGCTCCACCGAACAACGCCGCGGCCTGACCGTGCATGCCATCCGCATGCAGCCGCAGAACGGTTCCGCCTGGCATTTCACCTCCACCCTCACCCAGAACCTCAACCGCGGCGCGGTCAGCGCCGGCGAGCTGACCCTCTCGATCGAAGGCACCCGCGACGGGCGCCTGCAGACGCTCGATTGGGACGCGTTGCGCCAGCAGCAAGACGCGCCGGGCGTGGCGTATTCGTTCAAGTATTTCGAGCAGGTCGAAGGCGACGTGTTCCTGCCCGAAGGCCTGACTCCCGTGCGGGTGAAGGTACGGCTGACGCCGGATTCGGGCGCCGCGGTCGAGCGGTCCTTCAGCTGGGCGCAGGCCGCCGGCGAGGGCGGCAGCGGCTAGCGCGGCAATCGGGCCGGTCGCCGCCTGCCCGATTGCGGTTGCATGCAGAGGGTGGCGCGACACCTTCCCCATCCACCCTCCCCTTGAAGGGGGGCTTCAGCGCTTGTGTCCTTCCCCTTCGGGCGGCGACGTGAACGGGTCGGGCCCGCAATGCGCCCGACGCTTGAATGCACGCCCCGCGCGCCCCATCCTGACCGGATGGAAACCACGCCGCTGCCCACCCTCACGCCCGACTACCAGTCGCTGGAACAACCGCTGCAATTCACCTCGGCCGCCGCGGCCAAGGTGGGCGAGCTGATCGCCGAAGAGGGCAACGCGGCGCTGAAGCTGCGCGTTTATATCCAGGGCGGCGGTTGTTCGGGTTTCCAGTACGGCTTCGAGTTCGACGAGGCCCAGGCCGAGGACGATCTCGCGGTGCGTACCGACGGCGTGACCCTGCTGGTCGATCCACTTAGCCTGCAATACCTCATGGGCGCGGTGGTCGACTACACCGAAAGCCTGCACGGCGCGCAGTTCGTGATCCGCAACCCCAATGCCAAGACCACCTGCGGCTGCGGGTCCTCGTTCTCGGCCTGACATGTCCGTGTCCGCCATCCCCGGGCACACCGACTCATCATCCCCTACCGCCGGCGACGCGTCAGCGCCCGGCACCGCCGGCATCGCGTCCAGCGCTCCTTTTGCATTCTGCGATGCCTGCGGTCCTGAGGCGCGGCCGACCGCGGCGCTGGATCGGGCCGACCACCTGCGCGGGGCGCCCGCCGCGCTGGCCGCGCTGTGGCCGCACGCGCGGGTGCTGCTGCTCGACCGGAACGGGCATGCACCGACGGACGCGGCGCAACAGTTGTGGACACCCGCCGGGGCCGAGATCGACAGCGCCGGGGCTCCGGCGGGCGCGGCGTTTCTGGGCATCGATGCTGATGGGCGCGGCTGGTTCGCGCTGGACGGCGACAGCGCCGGAAAGACGCCGCACACGCTCGATTTGCGCAGTGCGGCGGCGCTGTGGCCGGCGCGCGAAGCGGCCGCGTTCGCCCAGGCCCGCGCGCTGCAGCACTGGCGCGTGCGACACCGCCATTGCGGCGCCTGCGGCGCGACGGTGGCGATCACGCGTGCGGGCTGGGCCGGCCGCTGCACCTCCTGCGCGCTGGAGCACTACCCGCGCACCGATCCGGCAGTGATCGTCGCCGTCGGCGACGGGGAGCGCCTGCTGCTCGGCCGCCAGTCGGGCTGGCCGGCGCGACGCTATTCGGTGATCGCCGGATTCGTCGAGCCCGGCGAGTCGCTGGAGCAGGCGGTCGCGCGCGAGGTGATGGAGGAGACGGGTTGGCACGTGGAGCCAGCGTCCCTGAAGATGCTTGGCTTCATCCACGTCCGACACGTCACACCAGTTCCAGAGGATCACCCGTTTCCGCATCCGAACTTCCTGCAGGTCGTGATGCGCGGAGGGGACCGGGGCGCCAGCCGGCTGGGTCGACTCCGACGGCTGGGTAGAGCGGTCGTGGCTAGCGTCGATAGAGGAGGCGCAGTCGCTGCCGCTTTCCGGGATCAC
>JAHWKC010000148.1 GCA_019348095.1 Pseudomonadota bacterium
GCGGCACCTGGTGCAGGCCCGGGTCAAACGCCTGCTGATCGCCAATCGCACGCTGGTCCACGCGCAGGAACTGGCGAGCCGGCACGGCGGCGTCGCGCTGCCGCTGGGCGAGGTCGACCGCCACCTCAACGAGGCCGACATCGTGCTGTCGGCCACCGCCAGCCACGAGCCGGTCCTGCACAAGCCGCAGGTCGCCGCCGCGCTGGCCGCGCGCAAGCACCGCCCGATGCTGCTGCTCGATTTGGCGGTACCGCGCGACATCGCCAGCGACGTGGCCGAGCTCGACGACGTGTTCCTCTACACGGTCGACGACCTGGAGCGCGCGATCGAGGACAACCGCCACAGCCGCCGCACCGCGGCGATCGAAGCCGAGGCGATCATCGAGCTGCAGGTCGCGCGGTTCATGGAGCACTTCGTCGCCAGCACCCGCACCGCACCGCTCAAGCGCCTGCGTGCGCATGGCGAGGCCGCGCGCGCGGAGGTGCTGGTCCGGGCCAGGCAGCAGTTGGCCGCCGGTGAAGCGCCCGAGGAGGTGCTGAATTTCCTCGCCCACACCCTGACCAACCGCCTGCTGCACGCCCCGACCGTGGCGCTGCGCGACGCCGCGCTGAGCGGTGATGCCGACCTGGCGCGAGCGGCGGACAAGCTGTTTCCGGAAAGCAAGGAACGAGTGAGGAGTGAGGGAAGAGAGGAAGGAGAGACGTAGGGGCCGTCGGTGCCCCGCTCTTTTCTCTCTCCTGCCCACTCGCCCACTGTCCAGTCCTCTTATGACCCCTTCCCTGCGCCGCAAGCTCGAAGCGCTCGCCGAACGCCGCCAGGAGCTCGAGCGCCTGCTCGCCGAGCCGGGCGTGATCGCCGACAACGCTGCCTTCCGCAAACTGTCGCGCGAATTCGCCCAGCTCGAGCCGATGGCGAACGCGCTGGCCGACGAAGCCGCGGCCAAGCGCGACCTCGCCGCGGCCGAGGCGATGCGAAACGATGCGGAGATGCGCGAGCTCGCCGAGGAGGAAATCACCGCCGCAACCGCGCGCCTGGAGCAGCTCGACGCCGAGTTGCTCGCCCACCTGATCCCCCGCGATGCCCGCGACGAGGGCGACATCTACCTGGAGGTGCGCGCCGGCACCGGCGGCGACGAGGCCGCGATCTTCGCCGGTGACCTGTTCCGCATGTACGCGCGCTACGCCGAGCGGCAGGGCTGGAAGGTCGATGTGGAGTCGGCCAGCCCCGGCGAACACGGCGGTTTCCGGGAGGTCATCGCGCGGGTGGAAGGGCGCGGCGCGTACTCCCGGCTCAAGTTCGAGTCCGGCACCCACCGCGTGCAGCGCGTGCCGGAGACCGAATCACAAGGTCGCATCCACACTTCGGCGGCAACGGTCGCGATCATCGCGGTCGAGCCCGAGGGCGAGCCGATCGAGCTCAACGCCGCCGACCTCCGGGTCGATACGTTCCGTTCCTCCGGCGCCGGCGGCCAGCACGTCAACAAGACCGACTCGGCGATTCGCATCACCCACATCCCCAGCGGGGTGGTGGTCGAGAGCCAGACCGAGCGCAGCCAGCATGCCAACCGGGACAAGGCGATGAAGCGGCTCGCGGCGATGCTGACCGATGCGCAGGCCGCCAAGGCCGCCGCGGCGCAGGCGCAGGACCGCAAGCTGCAGGTCGGCAGCGGCGACCGCAGCCAGCGCATCCGCACCTACAACTTCCCGCAGGGCCGCATCACCGACCATCGGGTCGACGGTTTGACCCTGTACGACCTGCCCAACGTACTGACCGGCGATCTCGATGCGCTGATCGGGCGCCTGCAGCAGGAGCATCAGGCCGACGAGCTGGCGCGCCTCACCAACGGCGCCTGACCCGCTTTTTTGTGTAGGAGCGCCGTAAGTCGCGATAACCCCAATCACCGAATTCGCGTTATCGCGACTCACGTCGCTCCTACAGAACCCCCGTCGTCCCTTCGGCAGGCGTGCGCGCCCGGGTAAGCTCAGCGCATGCACACTCAAATCCGCCGCGCCGCTACCGGCGACGTCGACACCCTCGCCCCACTGTTCGACGCCTACCGCCGCTTCTATGGCCAAGCCGCCGACCTGCCGCGTGCCCGCGCCTGGCTGTGCGAACGGATGCGGCAGCACGAGTCGGTCGTGCTGCTGGCCGAGCGCGACGGCACTGCAGTGGGGTTCGTCCAGCTGTATCCGATGTTTTCCTCGGTGCGCACCGCACGCCTGTGGATCCTCAACGATCTCTACGTCGTTGAGTCCGCGCGCCGCAGCGGGGTCGCGCGGGCGCTGCTCGACGCCGCCGCGCAGTTCGCCCGCGCCGATGGCGCGGTGCGGATCACGCTGGAGACCGGCCGCGACAACGCCGCCGCGCGCGCGCTCTACCGTGCCGCCGGCTGGCACGAGGATCAGAGCCAGTGGTACGGGCTGGACCTGGTCGATGCGGGCGACGGAGACGCCACGCGATGACGCCGGCCGACCCGCACCGAAGCGCGCGCCGCACGATCGGCTTCTGTGCGTAAGGTGTGATCTGCACTGATCCGCTTTTTTCGCTTTGATCCGTGTCGAATGCTCTTGCCGTCAAGCTCGCGGCTGGAGCCGCTCCTACGCAGGCGCCGGCGCTTTACACTGCACGCATGGGTATCGAGGCCGACTTCATTCCGCTGGGCATTTGCGTGCTGACCGTCTCCGACAGCCGCAGCGCCGACACCGACACCAGCGGCGACTACCTGGTCCAGGCGCTGGGTGACGCCGGCCACCGCCTGGTCGACCGCGCGCTGCTGCGCGATGACCGCTACCAGCTTCGCGCGAGGGTGTCGCAATGGATCGCCGATGAGGCCATCGATGGGGTGCTGGTCACCGGCGGCACCGGCTTCACCGGTCGCGACTCCACGCCCGAGGCGCTGCTGCCGCTGCTCGACAAGGAGATGCCCGGCTTCGGCGAGCTGTTCCGCGCGATCAGCTTCGAGGAAATCGGCACGTCCACCTTGCAGTCGCGCGCGTTTGCCGGGCTGGCCAATGGCACCTTCGTGTTCTGCCTGCCGGGCTCGACCTCGGCCTGCCGCACCGCCTGGGAGAAGATCGTCCGCGCGCAGCTCGACGCCCGGACCCGGCCGTGCAACCTCGCCAGCTTGCGGCCGCGCCTGCGCGAACGCTGAGCCGCCGATCGGAGCTGCGGGCAAGCCGAAGCGGGAGCGCGACGGCGTGCTCCGGCCGATCGACGGCTGACCTGCGACTTCGCACATTTTTCTTCTGTCGCGGCGTAACTCTGGCGCTCCTCGAACGAATGCTTCTGATACGGGAGGCGGCAACGCCTGCCGTCGCTGACGGACCGACCGGTCCGCCTCGACCCCACCCTCAGGAGAATTCCATGTCCCGCATCCATGTCGCCGTCCCCGCCCTCGCCCTTGCCGCCGCACTCGGTGCCGCGCTCGCCACCGCACCGGCCGAAGCAGCCGACAAACCGACCGCGAAGGAAAAGTGCTACGGGATCGCGATGGCCGGCAAGAACGATTGCGCCGCCGGCCCCGGCACCACCTGCTCGGGCAGCTCGCGCAGCGACCACCAGGCCAATGCGTGGAAGTACGTGCCGGCCGGCACCTGCGAGCAGACCGCATCGAAGACCTCCCCGACCGGCCACGGGCAGCTGGTCGCGTTCACCGCGAAGAAGCCGGACCGCACGTAAGCGCGGCTGCCGCGTTCCGGAGCCCGTGACATGACGGCGTGCCCGCCCCTCCCCCGCATGCGCGCCGCGCCTGTCGCACGGCTTCCGGCGCGCGCCGGCCTGGGCTTCAAACCGCAGCATCTGCACGAGCTGCTGTCCGATGACGACCCGCCGGCATTCGTCGAGGTGCACGCGGAGAACTACATGGGCGCGGGCGGCGCCGCGCATGCCTGGCTCGACGAGATTCGACAGCACATGCCGTTGTCGCTGCACGGCGTCGGCCTCTCGATTGGCGCCGAGGCGCCGTTGGACGAGACGCACCTGGACCGACTGGCGCGGCTGATCGAGCGCCACCGCCCGCAGGTGTTCTCCGAGCACCTGGCCTGGTCGACCCATGACGGCCGCTTCCTCAGCGACCTGTTGCCGCTGCGCTACGACCTCGACACGCTCGACCGCGTCTGCCGGCACGTCGATCGCGTGCAGGAGCGGCTCGGCCTGCGCATGCTGCTGGAGAACCCGAGCACGTACTTCGAATTCGCGGCGAGCACCATCGACGAAGCCGAGTTCGTTGCCAGCGTCGTGCAGCGCACCGGCTGCGGGCTGCTGCTCGATGTGAACAACGTCTACGTGTCCTGCCACAACGCGTCCTCCCCAAGCCGCCACCGCGATCCGCTCGCCTATATCGCAGCGCTGCCGCTGGGCGCGGTCGGCGAGATCCACCTGGCCGGCCACGCCGAAGAACGCGTGGACGAACACGACCTGTTGCTGATCGACCGGCACGGTGCGCCGGTCGCGGCCGCGGTGTGGGCCCTGTACGCACAGGTGCTGCGGCAGACCGGACCTGTGCCGACGCTGATCGAGTGGGACCACGATGTACCGGCGTACGCGCGCCTGCGCGCCGAGGCGCGGCAGGCCGATCGCGCACTCGCCGCGGCCGGCTCGACCCTCACCGAGCGTGCGGCATGAACAGCCCGCAGCGCGCGTTCGCCGCCGCTTTGCTGGATCCGCAGCCGCTGGTGCCGCCCGGGCTGCGTGTGACCGGCGGCGTCGATGCGGCACGCCGCTTCGCGGTGCATCGCAACAACACCTCCAGTGCGCTGACCGAGGCGCTGGCGACTGGATTTCCGGTCACGCGGGCGCTGGTCGGCGAGGCGTTTTTTCGCGCCATAGCATGCGCACGCATCGAGCGCGATCCACCGCGTTCGCCGGTGCTCAGTGAGTATGGCGCCGGGTTCGCCGAATTCATCGAGGGCTTCGCGCCGGCCGCGTCGGTGCCGTACCTGGCCGACATCGCCCGACTCGAATGCCTGCGGGTACAGGCGTTCCATGCCGCCGATGCGACTGCGCTCGGCAGCAAGGCATTTGCCGCTCTCGTCGCCGATCCCGCCCGGCTCACCGCGACGCGCCTGCGTCTGCACCCGGCGGCCCGCTGGCTGTGCTCGCCGCATGCAGTCTGGTCGCTCTGGAACGCACACCAGCACCTCGAAGACGCGGCCGACGCCGACCTGTCCGGCCTCGACCCGACCCGCGCCGAAGCCGTGCTGGTCGCGCGCCCGCAGCTGCGGGTCGTCCGGGTCGGTCCCCCGGTCGAAGACCAGCTGCCAGTCGAGCAGCTCACGCCCGGGACGCCGGCGCCCGACCACGCGGACACCTCCGGCGGGCGAGAGCCGGACGTGGTCGGTCCACGCGACGCTGGCCGTGACCTGCGAGCGCACGACGTCGGCGAGGTCGCCGGGCGCGTCGTCGGGGATGCCGGTCTGACCGGGCTTGAGGACGGTGCACCGCTGGCCGCGCGAGAGCGCCAGTGCCGCGAGGGCGGCGGTGACGACGGTCTTGCCGACACCGGTCCCGGTGCCGGTCACCAGCAGCGCGGTCATCGGGCGACCGCCCGTCGTACGACGTCGGCGGCGAAGGCGTCGGGCGGGACCGGCAGCGACTGGAGCACGGCTCCGGGCTCGCACTCCTTGGCCTCGGCCTCGTAGAGCAGCGACAGCGCCCGCTCCCGGGCCTCGCGCCGGCGGGAGCCGAGGCCGTCCGGGGACGGCCGCCGGCGGGCCCTGGCCTCAGGCACGGGTGAGGTACTGACCGCTGCGGGTGTCGACCTTGATGCGGTCGCCGGGGTTGACGAACAGCGGCACGTTGACGGTGAGCCCGGTCTCGAGCGTGGCCGGCTTGCGGCCGCCGGACACACGATCGCCCTGGAAGCCGGGCTCGGTGTCGGTGACCGCCAGCTCCACGGCGGCGGGGAGGTCGACGCCCACGATCTCGGTGCCGTACATCTGGAGCACGACGTTGGACCCCTCGACCAGGTACTCGGCGGCGCCTTCCAGGGCGCTGGGAGGCACGGTCATCTGGTCGAACGAGGCG
>JAHWKC010000149.1 GCA_019348095.1 Pseudomonadota bacterium
CGTCGCTGGCCATGCGTGGCCTCCTGATCTCGCGTGCGGCACGCGTACAGCCGTCGTCCGAGCGCGCGCAGCTGCGCGCGGCCGCCGCGGATTTCCGGCAACGCCCGCCGGACCAGCAGCGCGCCTTGCGGGCCGAGTTCGATGCGCTCGACGCCACCACCCGCCGCGGCTGGCTGCTCGGGCCCTGGCTCGGTGCCGACTACCCGGCGCTGCAACCGCTGCTGGCGCAGCTGCCGGCGGGGCAGCACGCGCCGATGCTGCGCACCCTGCGCGCCATGACGGTGCAGCAACGCCGCCAACTGGCGGTGCTGGCGCAGCGCACGCCGCCGCAAGATCGTGAAGCGCTGCGCCGCGAACTGCTGTCGACCGCCGCCGGGCAGCGGCAGCAATGGCTGTGGCAGCGGCTGGATCGTTGAGGCCGCGCCCGCGCCACGGCTGGTCCGGCTGCCGGCCGATGTCGGTCGCGTAGGAGCGGCTTCAGCCGCGAACGCGGGGCGTTCCCCGCTGCCGCGTCGCACTTTTGGTCGACCCGCTCCTCGGATAACCTCCCTGCTGCGCATGCTGGCGGTAGAGCTCGCGGCTGAAGCGGCTCCTACCGGTTCCTCTGCGGTCGTGGCCGCGCCGGCTGGCAGCGCCAGCGTCACCGTCCGCGTCATCGGCGGGTAGCAGATGCCGTCGGTCTGGCAGCCCTGGAAGCCGGCGGTCAGGCGCACTTCACCGGCAGCGGCGCGCTCGCGCCGCAGCGGCAGCGGCACGTCGATCTGCTCGAAGAACACCGTGGTGGTGCCGAAGTATTCGTCGTGGTGGGTCTCCCCGCGCGGCCATTGCGGCTTACCGGTGCGCAGGCCGGCGGCGGCAACCAGCGGGCCCTCCAGCTCCAGGGTGGTCTGATCGCGGTACAAGTAATAGCCGGGCGCCGGGGTGAAGCGCAGCAGCAGGGTATTGCCGTCGCCGGCGATCGCCTCGAAGCCGAACGCCTGCTCCGGCGGCAGCGGCGCGGAAGCCGCGCCACTGCCGAACAGGCCCGGCGCCGCGGTGCCAGCGGACGACGCGGCGCCGCCGAACGCGCTCAGCGCACTGCCGAGTGCGCCGCTGGCGCCCGCATCCGTGGCCGCCGGCATGTCCACCACGAGCTCGCGGGTCTGCGGCGGATAGCACACCCCCAGGTCAGCGCAACCCTGGTACTTCACTTCCAGCGTCACCCGGCCGGCACCGGCGGTGCCCGGGAGGGTCGCGGTCAGCGAGTCGCGATAGGTCTCGACCTCACCGAAGAATTCATCCTCGTAGGCTTTGCCGCGCGGCAGCTGCAGTGGCCCGGCGGCGTAGCCCGGCGCGGCCTTGACCGCAGTGCGATGGCGATACAGGTAGTAGCCCTCGGCGATCTCCCAGTGGATTGCGATGCGGTCGGCCGCGGTGGCCCGGGCGCTGAGCACGAACGCCTCATCGACCGGCAGCAGGTCGTCCTCGTCGATCGCCGCTAGCGCCGGTGCCGCCGTCAGCAGCAGGCTGGCGAGCAGGGCGCACAATGCCGCGGCTCCGGGCACGCGGCGCTTGGCCCGGCCGGAGCGGGTGCCGGGGCGGGCAGGGTCGCGCGGTGTCGCACTCATCAGGTCGGGCTCATTGGGTCGGGCTCGTTGTCTTCATGGTCGGCGTGCGGCAGGTCGCAGGCGGCGGGTCGCGCGGGGCCGGTCTCCGCGACCACCCACTCCAGATACGGAGCAAGCCCGCCGACGGCTTCGACCGCGATGACCTCCGGCAGTTCAGCCGGGTGCAGCGCCTGCACCCGGGCGGTGAGGGCACCGACGTGTTCGCGCGTGGTCTTGATCATCAGCAAGACCTCTTCGGCCCGTTCGACGCGCCCTTCCCAGCGATAGGTGGAGCTCAGTCCGGGCAATTGGTTGACGCAGGCCGCCAGCCGCTCCTCGACCAAGGCGGTGGCGAGCGTACGCGCGCTGGCGGCGTCCGGGCAGGTGCACAGACAGATCAGGACGTTCATGCATGCCGATTCTACCGATCGCGCGGCCGCCCCGGGACGCGCGCGGCCAACCGGCCCGGCGGCGGCTCAGCGCGGATTCCTGCCGCCATCCCCGCCGCTGCGGCGCCCGATGCGTTGCGAAGCCAACTGTTCGGCGATCTCGACCAGCGGCGCCCGCGCCAGCATTGGTGCTTCGCGGAAAGCCTCCAGCAGGCGCAACTCCAGGGGGTCATCGATCAGCATCGCGTCGGCGGCAGCGACCGAGTCCATCGCAATGTCCTCGGTCAGGGTCATGCGCCCTCGCCCGGTGGCGAGCCACTCGAACTGCACGCCCGTGGCCAGCGCCGCCTCGCGCAGGTGGTTTGCGCTGGGCGACTTGCCCAGGCTGGCCTCCCAATGGCTGACTGCACTGCGCTGCACGCCGACGGCCCGGCCCAATGCGCTCTGGGACATGCCCGCGTGCCGGCGCGCGAGGCGGATGCGTTGCTGGGGCGTCACTGACCGGCTCGCCCCGGCGCGGGTAGGGTGACCGATAGTGGCGGAGTTACCAATATTGACTCCATCGTGTATACCATCGGTAGCGATGCGGTCGAGGAACGCTGCCACAGTCCTGCTCTCATGCGATTCAGCTCGCCAATACGCTACTGGAAGCGCACGACACCACATGCCGACTGCTCTGGTCAAGGTGGGGCCTTTGCGAACAAAATCGCCGCACGCCGACAGGACGTCAGCGCCGACAGGAGTCGCCAGGTCAGGGGAGGGGCCACGGACGCCGCGCTGGGATGCCATCTCCGTACCAGAAAGAGCGCGTGCCTTCGGGGACGCGCTCTTTCTTCATGGGCGCGCGGCTGCGCGTCCGCCCGGCGGCCGCCGCCGAAGCTCGAGTGCTCCGGCCGCTGACCAGCCGTGGCCGCGTTGAGGCGGCCCTTGAAAGCGTCCTGATCCGCCCCATCTCCTCGCCACCCCGGTTCGCCGGGCGCTGTCGTCTCCGTCATTGGCACTCGCCGGTGGCGACTGCTAAAATTCTGATCTTTTCCCCACCCCTTCAACCACTTAGAGGTTGTCCATGAATATCAAGCCGCTCTACGATCGCGTGGTCATCAAGCGCATGGAAGAAGAGAAGATGTCCGCCGGTGGCATCGTGATCCCCGACTCGGCCACCGAAAAGCCGATCAAGGGCGAAGTCATCGCCGTCGGCGAAGGCAAGGTGCTCGACAACGGCAGCGTGCGCGCGCCGAAGGTCAAGACGGGCGACAAGGTGCTGTTCGGCAAATACAGCGGCACCGAAGTGAAGCTCGACGGCACCGATCTGCTGGTGGTCAAGGAAGACGACATCTTCGCAATCCTCTAGAACGGCGGTGAACGGCAAACAGTGCAACGGTCGATGGCGAAAAGCCTGAAGCCCGAGTGCCTGTCGTGACCTCCCGCCTGTCCTGACTCCCCTCTTTTCTGTTCTCCATTTACCGTTCCCGGAGTTAAAAAAATGGCTGCCAAAGAAATCCGCTTCGGCGAAGACGCGCGCGCAAAGATGGTGCGCGGCGTCAACGTACTCGCCAACGCCGTCAAGGCCACGCTCGGCCCGAAGGGTCGCAATGTCGTGCTCGACAAGAGCTACGGCGCCCCCACGATCACCAAGGACGGCGTGTCCGTCGCCAAGGAGATCGAGCTGTCCGACAAGTTCGAGAACATGGGCGCGCAGATGGTCAAGGAAGTCGCATCCAAGACTTCCGACATCGCCGGTGACGGCACCACCACCGCCACCGTGCTGGCGCAGGCGCTGATCCGCGAGGGCATGAAGGCGGTCGCCGCCGGCATGAACCCGATGGACCTCAAGCGCGGCATCGACAAGGCCGTGATCGGCGCGGTCGAAGAGCTCAAGAAGATCAGCAAGCCGTCGTCCACCAGCAAGGAAATCGCCCAGGTCGGCGCGATCTCGGCCAACTCCGACACCAACATCGGTGACCTCATCGCCCAGGCGATGGACAAGGTCGGCAAGGAAGGCGTGATCACGGTCGAGGAAGGTTCGGGCCTGGACAACGAGCTCGACGTGGTCGAGGGCATGCAGTTCGACCGCGGCTACCTGTCGCCGTACTTCATCAACAACCAGCAGTCGATGCAGGCCGAACTGGACGATCCGTTCATCCTGCTCTACGACAAGAAGATCTCCAACGTGCGCGACCTGCTGCCCGTGCTGGAAGGCGTGGCCAAGGCCGGCAAGCCGCTGCTGATCGTCGCCGAGGAAGTCGAAGGCGAGGCGCTGGCGACCCTGGTGGTCAACACCATCCGCGGCATCGTCAAGGTCTGCGCGGTGAAGGCGCCGGGCTTCGGTGACCGTCGCAAGTCGATGCTGGAGGACATGGCCGTGCTGACCGGCGGCACCGTGATCTCCGAGGAAGTCGGCCTGCAGCTGGAGAAGGCCACGATCAACGATCTGGGTCGGGCGAAGAAGGTGCAGGTCTCCAAGGAGAACACCACCATCATCGACGGCGCCGGCGACGGCGAGGGCATCCAGTCGCGCATCAAGCAGATCAAGGCGCAGATCGAGGAGACCTCCTCGGACTATGACCGCGAGAAGCTGCAGGAGCGCGTGGCCAAGCTGGCCGGCGGCGTGGCGGTGATCAAGGTCGGTGCCTCGACCGAGATCGAGATGAAGGAAAAGAAGGCGCGCGTCGAAGACGCCCTGCACGCGACCCGCGCAGCCGTGGAAGAAGGCGTGGTCCCGGGCGGCGGCGTTGCGCTGATCCGCGCGCTGGCTGCGATCGGCGAGCTCAAGGGCATCAACGAAGACCAGAACCACGGCATCCAGATCGCCCGCCGTGCGATGGAAGCCCCGCTGCGCGAGATCGTGATCAACGCCGGTGAAGAGGCCTCCGTGGTCCTCAACCGGGTCAAGGAAGGCACCGGCAACTTTGGGTACAACGCGGCCAACGGCGAGTTTGGCGACATGATCGAGTTCGGCATCCTGGACCCGACCAAGGTCACCCGCACCGCGCTGCAGAATGCCGCGTCGATCGCCGGTCTGATGATCACGACCGAGGCGATGGTCGCCGAGCTGCCGAAGAAGGAAGAGCCGGCGATGGGCGGCGGCGGTGGCGGCATGGGTGGTATGGGCGGCATGGGCGGCATGGACTTCTGATCCAGCGCCCCGGCCGAGCGCGTCGCGACACCGCGACGTGCTGGTCAGCCCGGCAACACCGGAACCCCGCCGCGAGGCGGGGTTCTTTTTTTTGCCTGATCGTTTTTGCCCCCTGATGCGTGAAACGAAGGACCTAAAGGGCGAGGCGCCGCAAGGCACGACAGGCTGGGAAATCGAGCCGTCATCCCGAATCCGACCCCTCGAGCCCCGGACACCGAACCGGCGGTGCAGGAAGGCACGGAGTAAGCTCCGCTCTACGCGATGTGCGCGGGACCCGCGGCGACAAAGGCGCAGAGGCGCGGTTCGGGTTTGGCTGGTCCGCCGGCGGAAGCGGAGTGGCCGGGTGCGATGCCGTTCCACGTGCAGACAAGAATGGATCCTGCGCCGCCGGCGCCGGATTCGCTTGGGGCACCCAAACTCATCGCTCGCCTGACGGTGGCGGCTCTCTGCGGGTGCTTGCTCCGGCAGGCGCTGTCCCGATAGCACGGGCCAGGCGCTGCCCTTTCTTCGCTCCACCACATGAGGGGATAGCCAGTGAAGAAGTCGTCCGTGATCCTGATGTCCGTTTTGGCCAGCGCATGCATGGCCGCCCTTGCCAACGAGTCCTCGCAGGAGCCGGTGGCGCTGCAGCCGCTGGAGCCGGTCGCGGTGGCCGATCCCAACGCCGCGGCGGTCGATGAATCGCCGCAACGCTGGTTCGTCGAGCTCAGCGGCGCGCCGCTCGAGCTGAACGCTCAGGTGCTTGAACACATCCGCCGATTCTTCACCGCGCGGCGCCGCGTGATGGCTCCCAGGAACGAGCTCCAGGCGATGTTCCCTCGTGGCAGCGTCGTGATCCCGAACCCCCACGGCACCGCGCCTGGCATCGAGATGTCGCTGGTTCGCAGCG
>JAHWKC010000014.1 GCA_019348095.1 Pseudomonadota bacterium
GGGTGGGCGGGTCGACCCACCAGCGGGCGATCTCCGGCCGGGTGACGTCGAAATCCGGCGCCGCCAGCAACGCCAGCGTGTCGCCCTGCCGCAGCGCCCGTCCGTCCAGGCCGCCGAAGCCGCCGCGCAGATCGGTGCTGCGGCTGCCCAGCACCCGCGGCACGTCGAGGCCGCCGGCGACCGCGAGCCACGCACGCGCGCCATCGCGCAACGCCCTCAGCTGCAGCACGCCCGCGGGCAGGGTCAGCGGGCGACCGCCAGGCACCGCGCATCGCGGGCCGTCGATGGGTTCGAAGCGGGCATCGACCGGGGCGCCGTGCAACGCGACGCGCACCGGCCGCTCAAGGCGCAGGGTAGGCCCGGACAGGGTCAACTCCAGCACCGCGGCATCGATGCGATTGCCGACCAGCCGGTTGGCCAGCATCGCCGCGCCCGGATCCAGCGCGCCGGCACGAGCGACGCCGAGATGGCGCCAGCCGGTGCGGCCCAGGTCCTGGACCGTGGTCAGCGGGCCGGGCGCAAGCACGTGCAGGCTCATTGGCCCGTGCTCCACGGGGTTTCGGCCAGACGGGCGAATTCGTCGGGGTCGATCGCGCGCAACCGCACCCGGTCGCCGGGCGCGAGCACCGCGGGGGGTTCACGCTGCGGGTCGAACAGTTGCAGCGGGGTTCGCCCGAGCAGGCGCCAGCCGCCGGGGCCCTCGCGCGGATAGATGCCGGTCTGCGCGCCGCCAATGGCGACGCTGCCCGCCGGCACCCGCGTGCGCGGGGTCGCCAGCCGCGGCAGTGCGAGCGCCAAGTCGAGCCCGGACAGGTAGGGGAACCCCGGTGAGAACCCGATCATGGCGACCCGATAGCGCCCGGCGACGTGGCGCTGGACCAACGCCGCCGGGGTCAGCCCGAGTTCGCCCGCGGCGCGCTCCAGGTCGGGGCCCAGTTCGCCGCCGTAGGCGACCGGGACCTCGACGGTGCGGATGGGTCCGCTACTGCCCGGCGCCTCGGTCGCCGTAGCCTCGCGCAACAGCCAGTCGAGCGCCTGGTCGGCGGCCGCCCGGCGGGGATCGAAGAAAACGCCGAGACTCGCGTAGGCGGGCACCAGGTCGATCAGCCAGGGCGGTGGGGCTTCGCGCAGCCGCGCGGCGAGCGCATGCACGCGTGCATTGACTGCCGGATCAATGGCGGTGCCGAACGTCAGCAGCCAGGCGTCATCGGCGAGCGCCTCGAATGCGGGAGCCGTGTCATCTGGCCTGGGTGTATTCACACCTGCAGCGCGCCACGCAGGCGTTCGACCAGCCGCGCCCGCTGTGCGGGCGGGTAGGGCCGGGCGGCCGCCACGCCCCAGACCGGCCGGGGCCAGGCGATGTCGGTCTGGAATCGCGCAATCACGTGCACGTGAAGCTGTGGCACCACATTGCCCAGCGCGGCGACATTGAGCTTGTGCGGCTTGAACAACGTCTGCAAGACACGGCTGGCGAGTGCGATCTCGCGCGTCAGCGCGGCCTGTTGCGCGTCGTCCAGGTCGAGCAGTTCGACCGCACCCCGGACCCGTGGCACCAGGATCAGCCACGGGTGGTTGGCATCGTCCATCAGCCGCAGCTCGCTGAGGGCGAACCGCGCGACCGGGTGGGTGTCCCCGGCCAGCTGCGCATGCAGCTGCCATGGGCCGTGGCCGGCGGCACTCATCGCAGGGGGGGCGCCGACCAGCCGCCGGGCCCGGCTTGCCTGCGGTGCATGCAGCCGTGCGGTGCGTCGGGATCGATCCGGTGATGCATCGCTTGCTCCGTTCCTGAACCGCCTGGAGGCGCAGCTCCAGACGATTCTAGCGCCGACGCTTATAATTCGCGCCCGTTCGTCCCGGCCGGTATACCGCGCTAAAGCACCCGCGCTTAGCACCCGCGTCTCGCACCCGCGCCGTGTCCGGGCCTCCTCCGCGCTCACGAGTCCGTCGGCGCCGTCCAGCCAGTCTTCCGGTCGTCTCAATGTCCCTGCTCAACGCTCCGCCCACCCGCGGCAAAGTCGGTTTCGTCAGCCTGGGTTGCCCCAAGGCGCTGGTCGATTCCGAGCGCATCCTCACCCAGCTCAAGGTCGAGGGCTACGAGCTCGTGCCCAGCTACGACGCGGCCGACGTGGTGGTGGTCAATACCTGCGGCTTCATCGATTCGGCGGTGACCGAGTCGCTGGATGCCATCGGCGAGGCCATTGCCGAGAACGGCAAGGTCATCGTGACCGGCTGCCTGGGCAAGCGCGAGGACGTGATCCGCAGCGCCCACCCCGGCGTGCTGTCGATCAGCGGCCCGCAGGACTATCGCAGCGTGATGGATGCGGTGCACGCGGCCCTGCCGCCGACGCACGACCCGTTTCTCGACCTGGTCCCGCGTCGCGCGGCCGACGATGACATCGGCATCAAGCTCACCCCGAAGCACTATGCCTACCTCAAGATTTCCGAGGGCTGCAATCACCGCTGCAGCTTCTGCATCATCCCCTCGATGCGCGGCAACCTGGTCTCGCGGCCGGTCGACGAGGTCCTGCGCGAGGCGGAAAAGCTCGCGATGGGTGGGGTCAAGGAACTGCTGGTGATCTCCCAGGACACCTCGGCCTACGGCGTGGACGTCAAGTACGCCGAGCGCGAGTGGCGCGGCCGGACCTACCAGACGCGCATGAAGGCGCTGTGCGAGGGCCTGGCCGAACTCGGCCTGTGGACGCGGCTGCACTACGTCTATCCGTACCCGCACGTCGACGACATCATCCCGCTGATGGCGGAAACGGGCGCCAATGGCATGCGCAAGCTGCTGCCGTACCTGGACATCCCGTTCCAGCACGCCAGTCCGCGCGTGCTCAAGCTGATGAAGCGGCCCGGGGCGGTCGACAAGACGCTTGAGCGCATCCAGCGCTGGCGCGGGATCTGCCCGGACATCACCATCCGCAGCACCTTCATCGTCGGCTTCCCGGGCGAGACCGAGGCCGATTTCGAGAAGACCATGAAGCTGATCCAGGACGTCGGCTTCGACCAGTCGTTCTCGTTCGTGTATTCGCGCCGCCCCGGGACGCCGGCGGCCGACATCGCCGACAGCGTGAGCGACGCCGAAAAACGCGAGCGGCTGTCGCGGCTGCAGGCACATATCAACGCGCACGCACGCACGATCTCCGAGGCGATGGTCGGCAGCGTGCAGCGGGTGCTGGTCGAGGGCCCGTCTCGGCGGGATCAGAATGAACTCACCGGCCGCACCGAGAACATGCGCTCGGTGAACTTTCCCGGTCACCCGCGCCAGATCGGGCAGTTCATCGATGTGGTGATCACCGACGCCATGAGCAACTCGTTGCGCGGGCGGGTTGTCGAGGCGGCCGCGTAGCCGTCGTCCGGTTTCGTAGGAGCGACGTAAGTCGCGATTCGCCGGTATCGGAAGCTGCGCTATCGCGACTCACGTCGCTCCTACCAACGCAGGTTCGATCGATGCCGCTCCACGACGACAATCTGCTCAAACGCGGCGCCGTCGGCTTCTGGTTCTGTGCAATCGGCGCGGTCGGCCTGCTGCGCTTCTATCTTGGGACGCTGCGGGCCGACGCCTCGGCGATCGACGCCGTGGCCTGGACCTGGCTGATCGGTTCAGCGGTGATCAGCGTCGCCGGCATCGTGCTGGTCGTGCGCGCGGTGCGCAGCCGGCCCTAGGGTGGGCACGTTTTTTGTGCCCAGCGTCCGAGTCGCTCCAGGTGGGCACAAACAGCGTGGCCACCCTACCGATCACCGCAGTCTCTGCGCTCAATCCCGCGGCGCGCGATACACCTCATCGCCGTCGACGTAGGTCGCCAGCACGGTCAAATCGCGCAACTGCTGCTCCGGAATCGCCAACGGGTCCTGCGCCAGCAACACGAAATCGGCGCGCTTGCCGACCTCGAGACTGCCGACCTCGTCCTCGGCGAACCCGGCGTAGGCCGCATCCAGGGTGAAGCCGCGCAGTGCCTCGTAGGCGGTCAGCTTCTCCTGCGGCAGCCATCCGCCAGCCGGCATGCCCTCGGCGTCGGTGCGCGTCGCCGCTGCGAACAAGCCCAGGCGCGGGTCGACCGATTCGACCGGGAAGTCCGAGCCGAGCGCCAGCCGGGCGCCGCTGTCGCGCAACTGCCGCCAGGCGTAGGCACCGACGATGCGCTCCGGCCCGACCCGCTCTTCCGCCCACGGCATGTCGCTGGTCGCGTGCGTCGGCTGCATCGAGGCGATGACATTCAACTCGGCCAGCCGTGGCAGGTCCTGAGGCGCGAGGACCTGCGCGTGCTCGATGCGCCAGCGGTGGTCGGCCGACTCCTCGGGCCAAGCCTTCGCATAGGCATCGAGCACCACCTGGTTGCCGCGGTCGCCGATCGCATGGGTAGCTACCTGCACGCCGCAGCCCTTGGCCCTGGCGACGATCGCGTCGAGCGCGGCCGGCTCGGTCAGCAGCAGGCCGCGATTGCCGGCGTCGTCGTGGTAGTCCTGGATCATCGCCGCACCGCGGCTGCCCAGGGCGCCGTCGACGTACAGCTTCACCGAGCGCATCTGCAGGCGGCCACCGTCGTGCGCGTACAGCCCGTTGTCGCAGATCCATTCCAGCGCATCGCCGTCGCCAGCGGCCAGCGCGTAGATTCGCAGCGGCATCTCGTCGCGGTCGGCCAATGCCTGGTAACCGCGCAGCTGCGGCAGCGTCACGCCGGCGTCGTGCACGCCGGTCAAGCCGTGCTCCACCGCGCTGCGCATGCCCAGTTCAAGCGCGAGCTCGGCGGTGTCGGCATCCATCGCCGGCATCGCCGAGTCGATCAGGGCCGCCGCACTGTCGATGAACACCCCGGTCGGCTGGCCTCGCGCGTCGCGCTCGATCCGGCCGCCGTCGGGCTGCCAGTCGCCGGACAGGTCGCGCTCGACCACCTCCATGGCCGCACTGTTGGCCCAGCCGGCGTGACCGTCGACGCGCTCCAGCCAGACCGGCCGGTCCGGAAAGGCCGCATCGAGGTCGGCCGCAGTCGGGAAGCGCTGCTCCGGCCAGTCGTTCTGGTCCCAGCCGCGACCGAGCAGCCATGCACCCGGCGGCAGCTCGCGGGCGAACTCACGCAGGCGCTGCACGATATCGTCCTTGCTTGCGGTGTCGGCCAGTTGCGCACGCATCTGCGACAGGCCCAGCCCGGCGACGTGCCCGTGCGCATCGATCAGGCCGGGGATGACGGTCGCATCGCCGGCGTCCAGATGCGTGGCCTGCGGATAGCGCGACCTCAGCTCGGCGGCGTCACCCAGCGCGAGGATGCGGCCGGCGTCGTCATACGCCATGGCCCGCACCCGCGGCTGCGCGGTGTCCATGGTGTGGATGCGCGCGGCGGTCAGCACCGTCACATCGCTGGCCGACGCCGGCAGCCACACTCCGGCGAACACCGCCGCCGCAACCGCCGTCATCGACCACCGCTTCACCGTGTTTCGCATGCGCCCGTCCTACAGATGAGAAGTCGTCGCATCTTTGCGAAAAAGCCCAGGCGGGCGCAAGCTTCCTGTTCCACGCGAGGCTACCTACGCACCCTGCACGCGTACCCACTGCGCCTGGTGGCGCACCACTGAATACAGCCGCCGATGCCTTCACGCACCACATCCGAGTTCACCCTCGACCCGCCCGAAGCCGAGCGCCTGGCCAATCTGTCCGGCCCCTTCGATGGCCACTTGCGCATGATCGAGCTGCGCCTGGGGGTGGAAATCGCCAACCGCGGCAACGTGTTCCGCGTGGTCGGCCCGGTGGTCGCGGTGGGCAAAGCCGAGACCCTGCTGCGCGAGCTGTGGAACGACGCCGCCAACGAGACCTTGAGCGAGCCGGCCATCCACCTGCGCCTGGCCGAAGCCCAAGCCGATCGCGTGGTCGCCGAGGACATAGAGCCGCAGGAAGTCGCCATCCGGGTCAAGCGCGGCACCATCCGCGGCCGTGGCCCGAACCAGGCCAAGTACCTGCACGCGATCGCGATCAGCGACATCAACTTCGGCATCGGTCCGGCCGGCACCGGCAAGACCTTCCTGGCGGTCGCCAGCGCGGTGGAGGCGCTCAACGACGGCCGGGTGCAGCGGCTGATCCTGGTGCGCCCGGCGGTGGAGGCCGGCGAGAAGCTCGGTTTCCTGCCCGGCGACCTGACCCAGAAGGTCGACCCCTACCTGCGCCCGCTCTACGACGCACTGTACGAGATGCTCGGCGTGGAGAAGGTGGTCAAGCTGCTGGAGAAGAACGTCATCGAGATCGCACCGCTGGCCTACATGCGCGGGCGCACGCTCAACGATGCATTCGTGATCCTCGACGAGGCGCAGAACACCACCATCGAGCAGATGAAGATGTTCCTGACCCGAATCGGGTTCGGCAGCACCGCGGTGGTCACCGGCGACATGACCCAGATCGATCTGCCCAAGCACCAGAAATCCGGCCTGAAGGATGCGCTGGAGGTGTTGCACGGGGTCGACGGAATCAGCTTTACTTTCTTCGAATCGCGCGACGTGGTGCGGCATCCGCTGGTGGCGAAGATCGTCAACGCCTACGACGCTCGCGATGCGCAGGACACCGAGAGCGGTCGGGCATGAGCTCGCCTGGCGCCTTGCCGATGCCGGTAGAGCCGAGCTTGCTCGGCTGCACGTTGCGCCGCTGCAGCCCCGTAGAGCCGAGCTTGCTCGGCTGCCCGTTGCGCCGCCACAGCCGCAGCCGAGCAAGCTCGGCTCTACAAGGGACCCTGCGATGACCAAGGCGCCTTCGCGCATCAATGTATCGGTGACCTACATGGTCCCGCGCGCCGGCATCCCGGCGGCCGCGAGTTTCCGCAAATGGGTCGAGGCCGCGCTCGAGGGCCGGATCCGCGAAGCCGACCTTGCGATCCGGATCGTCGGCGACAAGGAAGGCCAGGCGCTCAACCGCCACTACCGCGGCAAGGACTACGCGACCAACGTGCTCAGCTTCCCCGCCGATCTGCCCGAGGGCCTGCCGGAAGGCATCCGGTTGCCGCTGCTCGGCGACCTGGTGATCTGCGCACCCGTGGTCGCCCGCGAGGCCCAGGAGCAGGACAAGCCGCTGGGCGCGCACTACGCCCACCTCACCGTGCACGGCGCCCTGCACCTGCTCGGCTGGAACCACGAGGACGACACCGAGGCCGAGTGCATGGAGAAGCTGGAGCGCGAGATCCTCGCCGGGATGGGCATCGCCGATCCCTACCGGGAGGCGTGACCGGCAGGTCATGGCCAGCAGGCATGAACGGGGAGGCTCAGCGCCTGTCCCGCATCCACGCTAGACTCGCCCCTGAGCGCCCCTCCCCCGGGCGCACGTTTGCAAAACGCAATGTCCGAGGACGACAGTAGTACCCCGCCGACCGAGATCCAGGAAAAGCGCCGTTCGTGGCTCGACCGCATCAGCTCCGCGCTGTCCGGTGAACCGACCACCCGCGAAGACCTTGTCGAGATCCTGCGCGATGCCCAGGCTGATGGCCTGATCGCTGCCGATACCCTGACGATGATGGAGGGCGCGATCACCGTGTCCGACCTGACCGTGGGCGACGTCATGATCCCGCGCTCGCAGGTGGTCGCACTGCCGGCCGATGCGCGCTTCCTGGACCTGATGAAGATGGTGGTCGAGTCCGGCCATTCGCGCTTCCCGGTCCACGGCGAGGACAGCGACGACGTGCTCGGCATCCTGCTGGCCAAGGACCTGTTGCGCGGGGTGGTGGCCGACAACGGCCCCGGCAGCGTGCACGAGCTGCTGCGCCCGGCGGTGCTGATACCCGAATCCAAGCGCCTGGACGTGCTGCTGCGCGAGTTCCGGCTGTCGCGCAACCACATGGCCATCGTGATCGACGAGCACGGCGGCGTGGCCGGGCTGATCACGATCGAGGACGTGCTGGAACAGATCGTCGGCGAGATCGACGACGAGCACGACGAGGCCGAAAATCCCGACGCGCTGATCGCGGCGCAGGCCGACGGGCAGTTCGTGGTCGACGCGCTGACCCCGGTGGAGGATTTCAACGAGCGTTTCGGCGCCGACTTCGACGAGGACGAGTACGACACCATCGGCGGCTTGATCACCGGTGCGATCGGCCACCTGCCCGAAGCCGGCGAGGAGCTGACCCTGGGCCGCTACGTGTTCCGCGTGTCCAGCGCCGATGCGCGGCGGGTGCACGCGTTCCATGTCGGCGTGCTGGGCGATGCCGCGTAGGCCTGGCTGGTTCCAGCGCGGTTTGCTGGTCGTCGCGCTGCTCTGCTCGCTCGCATTTGCAGCGCCGGCCCTGGCCGCACTGCGCATCGGCGTGGTCACGATGCAGCCCGGCGAGATCTTCTTCGAGCGCTTCGGCCACAACGCCATCCTGGTGCACGAGCCGGCCACCGGCGAGGCGACCTCGTACAACTTCGGCTTCTTCGATCCGACCGCGGACGACTTCATCGCGCGCTTCGTTGCCGGCGAGATGCGCTACCGCCTGCTGGCGTTGCCGTTCGAGCAGGACATGCGCAGCTATCGCCAGTCCGGGCGCGGCGTCAGCGTGCAGTGGCTCGACCTGGACGAGGCCGACGCGCGGCAGCTGGCCGCGGCGCTGGCCGAGAACGCGCGCCCGGAGAACGCGTACTACCGCTACGACTACTTCCTCGACAACTGCTCGACCCGGGTGCGCGACGCACTTGACGAGGCGCTCGGCGGGGGCCTGCGGCGGCAGCTCGAGGGCCGCTCGCGCGGCAGCACGTTCCGCAGCGAGGCAGTGCGGCTGGCTTCGCCGGCGCCATGGATGTGGCTGGCATTCGACATCGGCCTGGGGCCTTCGGCCGACCGCCCGCTGTCGTTCTGGGGCGAGTCGTATGTCCCGATGCGGCTGGCGTCCGCACTCGGTGAGGTCGTCAATCAGCAAGGCCGGCCGCTGGTTGCCGATGAGGTCCAGCTACTGCCACACCGCATCGCGCCCGAGCCGGCCGATGCGCCACGCCGGAATCTGCCGTGGTGGCTCGCCGGCCTGGCGATCGGTGCGGCATTGGTGTGGCTGGGCAACTTCCGGCCACGCGCGCTGGCCGCGATCGCATTGCCGTTCTGGTTCGCGTCGGGGTTGATCGGTGCGTTGATGCTGTTCATCTGGCTGGGCACCGAGCACCGCTTCGGCTGGGCCAACCAGAATCTATGGTTGCTCAATCCGCTGGCCTGGCTGCTGCTGCCGGGGGGATGGCGGGTGCTGCGCGGGCGGGCGCCGGGCCGCTGGTTCTGGATCGTCCTGGCCACGACGCTCGCGCTTGCGGTGGTCGGGCTCTTCGCCTACTGGCTGCAGGCGCTTCCCCAACGCAACGCGCACTGGATCGCGCTGCTGCTCCCGCTGCATGCCGGTCTGATGCTGGGGTTCTGCGCGCGCAACCGGGCGCTTGCCCGCGCGGGTCACGGCGGGCAGGATGCGGTCGATGAGCGAACGACCCAATCTGCCACCGTGCGTGATCAACTGCGCCGCGTATAGCCGCGACGGCGCCCGCCGCGATATATCGCTGGAGGCGATCAGCGACGCGCTTGCAGTCGATGACGGCGGTTTTGTCTGGGTCGGGCTGTACGAGCCGGACGAGCACACCCTTGACCTGCTGCAGGAGGAGTTCGGGCTGCACGACCTGGCGGTCGAGGACGCGCGCAAGGCGCACCAGCGTCCAAAGATCGAGCTCTACGGCCAGTCGCTGTTCATCGCAATCCATACCGCGCAGGCCGCCGACCGCCACATCCGCTTCGGCGAGACGCACCTGTTCGTCGGCCCCCGCTACCTGGTCAGCGTGCGCCACGGCGCCTCGACCAGCTATGCCCCGGCACGCGCGCGCATGGAGCGTGAGCCGGCCCTGCTGCGGCACGGCCCGGGCGCAGCGCTGTATGCGGTGCTGGACCTGGCGGTCGACGACTTCGTGCCGATCGTCGAGGAGTTCAACCTGGCCCTGAACGCGCTGGAGCAGAACATCTTCGCCGAGGATTTCCGCAAGAGCACGGTGCAGGAGCTTTACGACCTCAAGCGCGAGCTGACCCACCTGCGCATGGCGGTGGGGCCGATGCAGGACATCCTCGGACAGCTTGCGCGCTCGCGCGACGGACTGATCGATGGCGAGATCCAGCTGTACTTCCGCGACGTGCTCGACCATACCGTGCGGATCAACGAGTCCACCGACACCCTGCGCGAGATGCTGACCGCCGCGGTCAGCGTCAACCTGGCGCTGGTGACGGCGCGGCAGGGGGAGATTGTGAAGCGGCTCGGCGCCTGGGCCGCCCTGCTCGCGGCGCCGACCCTGGTCGCCAGCTGGTACGGCATGAACTTCATCCACATGCCGGAACTGGAGGGGCGCTGGAGCTACCCGGTGCTGCTCGGCGCGGTCGCGCTGGTTTGCACGGTGCTGTACCGCATGTTCAAGCGCGCGCGCTGGCTCTAGGCCGGCGCGCGGCCAGCGCCATACGGGAACGCCGCCGCACGTAACAGGCCACCGGCTCCCGCTGGCTGCACGCTATCCGCACAGCCACGCGGAGCTGCTGGACCGCCGGTCAGCGCAGCAACGTGCCGTCCCAGCCGCTGCGCTTGCGCCGGTCCTTGCCGCTGCGGCGGTCCTCCTTGTCGGGCTCGAAGCGGATCTCCTCGCGTCGCACGGTGCCTTGCCGGCGCTCCTTGCCGCTGCGGCGCTCCGGGCCCTTGTACGGCTCGGCCGGCTTGTTGTCGCTGTCGATGCTCATGATCCCTACCCCCTTGCACGCGATGAAGTGGAACTCTTCCGGTGTCGTGCCCGGCCACCTCAGGCCCTGAAAAGCCGGAGGCACGGGTTCATGCCGCGATCGCCCGCAGCAGCAGGCCGGTGGCGTAGGCGGCGTAGGTGCCGAGCGCATAACCCAGCACCGCCAGCAACACGCCGACCGGCGCCAGGGCCGGGTGGAACGCGCTGGCCACGACCGGTGCCGATGCCGCGCCACCGATGTTGGCCTGCGAACCGACCGCGACGAAGAACAGCGGCGCCCGGATCAGCTTTGCCACACCGAGCATCAGCGCGGCATGCACGAGGATCCAGATCATCCCGAGCAGGAACAGCCAAGGCCGGTCGAGCAACGCGCCCAGGTCCATCTGCATCCCGATCGTGGCGACCAGCACGTACAGCATCGCCGAGCCGATCCGCGATGCGCCGGCGCCTTCCAGCGAGCGCGCGCGGGTGAAACTCAGCGCCAGACCGATCGTGGTGGCGATCACGGTGATCCAGAAGAACCGGGCGGTAAGGCTGTAGTTTTCCAGCTCCCACTCGGCCGGCAGACTGGAAATCCAGGCCACCAGCGGGTCGGTGATGAAATGTGCGAAGCCGGTCGCGCCGAGCCCGACCGCGAGAATCACCATCAGGTCGGTCAGCGTCGGATTGCGCGAGTGCTGGGCCTGGTAGGCCTCGATGCGGCACTTGAGATCGTCGATCGCGCCGAGGTCGGCGCGGGTCCAGCGGTCGAAGGCCTGCGCGCGCCCGGCCAGGAACAGCAACACCGCCAGCCACAGGCTCGCGACCAGCACGTCGACCGCGACGAACTGGCCGAACATCGTCGCCTCCACCGCGAACACTTCCTTCATCGCCGCCTGGTTGGCGCCGCCGCCGATCCAGCTGCCGGCCACCGTGGTCATGCCGCGCCAGGTATCGCCGGCGACTGCCTCGGGGTGGATCACGCCCATCGCCAGCAAGGCCACCACGCCGCCGAGCATCACCCCCGCGGTTCCGGTCAGGAACATGATCACCGCCTTGGGCCCGAGCCGCACCACAGCGCCGAAGTCGATCGCCACGCACAGCAGTACCAGCGCGCTGGGCAGCAGGTAATCGCGCGCCATCGGGTAGAGGCCGGAGGTGGCGCCGTCGATCACGCCCAGGCTGTTGAACACCGACGGGATCAGGTAGCACAGCAGCAGCGCGGGGACGTAGGTGTAGAACTTCTTCCAGAACCCCTCGGTCCGCGATGCGGTCCAGAAGACGCCGCCCAGGATGATGGCCAGCAGGCCCAGCACGACGGCATCGTTGGTGATCAGGGCGGTAGAGGTCGGTGGCACCATCAGTCGTTTCTCTCTTGTAGGAGCGGGCCATGCCCGCGACGCGCTGCGGTCCGCACGCGCCGGCGATGCAGAAGCGTGAAGCGCTCCCTAGGGGGTCGGATCACCACCGATGTGCGCCTCCAGCCACGCATTGACCGTGTCGTGCCACAACACGCTGTTGTGCGGCTGCAGCACCCAGTGGTTCTCATCGGGGAAATACAGCAGCTTCGAATCGATGCCCTTGCGCTGCAGCGCGGTGAAGGTCGCAATGCCCTGGTCGACCGGCACGCGGTAGTCCTTCTCGCCCTGCACCACCAGCATCGGCACGCGCCACTGATCGACGTGCAGCACCGGGTTGAACTGCTCGTAGCCTGCGGGATTGTCGAACACGGTGCCGCCGTGCTCCCACTCGGTGAACCACAGCTCTTCGGTCACGTAGCCCATCGAGCGCAGGTCGAACACGCCGTCGTGGTTGACCAGGCACTGCCACTGTCCCGAGGCGGGCGTGTGCCAGTTGCCGGCGATCCAGTTGACCATGTAGCCGCCGTAACTGGCACCCAGCGCGCAGGCGTTGTCGCCGTCGAGAAACCCGAACTGCTGCTGCGCCGCGGCCCAGCCCTTCTGCAGGTCTTCCAGCGGCCGGTCGCCCCAGTGCTGGCTGATCGCGTCGGTGAACGCCTGGCCGTAGCCGACCGAACCGTGGAAATCGATCATCACCACCGCATAGCCCTGACCGGCATAGGTCTGCGGATTCCAGCGGTAGCTCCAGCCGTTGCCGAAGCTGCCCTGCGGGCCGCCGTGGATCAGGAAGGCGACCGGGTAGTCCTCGCCTTCCTGATAGTTCCATGGCTTGACCACGTAACCGTGCACCGTCTCGTCGTTCCAGCCCCGGAAGGTGAACTGCTCGTATTCGCCGAAGCCGACCTCCGGCAGCATCTCGGCGGCACCCGGGGTGACCGCACGCAGCGGCGCGCCATCGATGCCGCCGGTGTAGATGCGGTCGCCGGTGGTCATGCTGTTGCGGGTGAACGCCAGCGTGCCGCCGACCAGCTGCACCGACCCGACGCTGCCGTCGCCGACCACCTCGGTCACCGCACCGGTCGCGATATCGACTGCGAACAGCGGATGCTCGCCGGTGTCCTGAGCCGTGGTGTAAACCGTGTCGCCATCTTTGGACAGGGTGATGTCGGAGGCCGAGCGATCCCACTGCGGTGCGATCTCGCGACGCTCGCCGCTGGCCAGGTCGAGCGCGTACAGGCCCATCCGGTCCGCCTCGAAGCCGGCGCGCTTCATCGCCCGGTAGTACAGCGTTTCGCCGTCGTCGCTGAACACCGGTCCGGCATCCCAGGCCGGGTTGTCGGCGGTCAGGTTGACCGGCGCACCGAGGCCGTCAGCGCTGAGGCGGTACAGGTCGAAGTTGGTCGACCACGGTTCGGTGCGGCCGGCGATGCGCACGCTGGCGACCAGCGACTGCCCGTCCGGCGCCCAGGTGTAGTCCTCGGCGCCGCCGAACGGCTTGGACGGCACGTCGCCTTCCAGTCCCTGGCTGACCGCGACCGCGTCATCGACCGGCGCGGCTTCGCCCTGCGGCAGCTCGGCGACGAACAGGCGGTTACGGCGGCCGTCGCTCCAGGTGTCCCAGTGGCGGATGAAGAGCTGGTCGTAGACCACCCCGCTGGCGTGGCTCTCCTCGCGCTCCTCGAGCCGCGCCTGGGTGCAGGCGAAGTCCACCCCGCAGTCGCCGTAGGTGTCGGCGCTGAAGGCGATATGCGACCCATCGGGCGACAGGTGCCAGGTGCCGATGTCGAGCGCGAAGCCGGTCAGTTGCCGCGGCGTGCCGCCGCCGACCGGAATCGCATAGAGCTGCGAGGTACCGGACTTGCCGCTGAGGAAATAGACCGTCTGGCCGTCGGGCGAGAAGCCCGGCGAATTGACGTTCCAGCCCTCCGGGGTGAGCCGCCGGGGCGGCGCGGCGTCGCGCGTGGCCAGGTTCTCGATCCACAGCCCGGTGCTGGACTTGTTCTGGTCGAAATCGACCACGCGTTTGGCGAACACCAGCTGGCGGCCGTCGGGCGACAACGTCGGCGATGAATAGCGATCCATCGTGGCCAGGTCGCGTCCTTCCAGGCCACGGGTGGCGGCGAGCGCGGTCGCCGGCAGTGCGGCGGCGAGCATGAGGGCAAGCAGGCAAGGACGCATGGTGGATCTCCTGATCAAATTACGGGTAACCGACGGGCGATGGATCATTCGGCCGCGCTGGCGTCACCGCCGGCCGGCGCCACACTGGCGATCTTGCCGCCAAGGCTGCGCGACAGGAAGTCCAGCAGCCGGGTGTAGTACTCGTTGCGGTTGGCCTCGACGTAGAATCCATGGCCTTCAGTCGGGTAGTACAGCGTCTCGACCGGCACGCCGGCCTCACGCAGCGCCTTTTCCATCATCTCGGTGTGTTCGATCGGCGTGCGCTCGTCCTCGCCGCCGGCGGCGAGGAACACCGGCGCCTTGATCCGGCTGGCCATCCGGTTCGGCGACACCGTGGCCAACTGCTCAGGACCACCGATCCATTCCTCCAGGTAGGTTTCGCCGGAACGGTGCTCCTGGATATCGCCACGGGTATGCATCGTCGGCAGGTCGTAAACGCCGACGTAGCCGACCGCGCAGCGGTACAGCTCCGGCTCCTTCGCCACGCCCATCAGCGATGCATAGGCGCCGTAACTCGCACCGTAGATGCAGATCCGGTCCTTGGCCGCGATCCCCTGCTCCGTGGCCCAATGCGTGGCATCGGTCAGGTCGTCCTGCATCGCCTTGCCCCACTGCCGTGCACCCGCACTCTCGAATGCCCTGCCATAACCGCCCGAGCCGCGGAAGTTGACCTGCAGCACCGCGTAACCGGCTTGCGCGAGCATCTGAACGTCGCTGTCGAACCCCCAAACGTCCCGCACACCGAACGGCCCGCCGTGCGGCACCACCACCATCGGCAGGTTTTTCCCGCCGGAGCCGTTTGGAACGGTGAGGTAACCGTGCACGACAAGCCCGTCCCGGGCCTCGAACTCGAACGGTCGCATCGGCGCCATCTGCGCCGGATCGAACCACTCGCGACGGCTCAGCAGGTGGTCGGCGGTCTTCGCCTTGGCGTCGAATACGTAGAAGTCGCCCGGGCTGCGGTCGCTCCCGGTGTACACGAGCGCGAGACTCCCGTCCGCCGTTTGCGAGCTGATCGCCACCCGCGTGCCCGCGAATGCAGCCTCAAGGCTGCGGTACAGCCGCGCCTCCGCCGAACCCGCATCGATGAACTCGGTGCGCGGCTCGCCGTCGATGAACCGAACCCCGACCGGACTGCGCGAGCCATTGCGGTACAGGATATGGCTCGGGTCGACAGTGTCGTCGCGCAGCACGACCGAGCGCGTGCCGGTGGAAATGTCGAACCCCAGGATCGCGTCGGGCCCCTGTGCCTGCTCGGCTTGGAGGTAAGCGGTTTGGTCGTCGGCAGCGAAGCCGATCGGCCACTGCCTCAGCCCGCCGCTGGCCTCGTTGTTGATAAGTTCCCACTCCGCATCGCCAGCGGCACGGTAGTACAGCTTCTGGCGATTGTCCGTGCCCGCGCCCACCGCAAAGCGGACCACGCCCTGATTGTCGGTGACGAAACGTGCGTTGCGTACCGGGGCACGCGCGATCGTATGGCGGCGACCGCTGTAGACATTCATGCGCTCGGCGCGGGTGTAGGGATCTGGCCTGAACGGTCTGACGGAAATGATCACGTGGTCGTCGTCGCCGGGCAGATCGTCGACAAGGGACGCGACCACGGCTTCGACTTTCTTCCGCTGGATGCGCGTGCCCGGACCCGCGCTTTGCACGCGCTGGCCCACCAGCAGCTCGGCGTCGCTGCCATCGGCACTGATCGCGTAGATCTCGCCCGTGTAGCGCGGCTGGTCGAGCGCACCGAACTTCTCGGTCATGCTGATCAACACCCGCTCCGGGTTCACCCAGTCGAAGTCTGCGACGTGGGTGTTCTTGCCCATGTGGAACCCGGCTGCGAGCGTGTTGTCGCTCCGGCGCATGATCACCAACCCGG
>JAHWKC010000150.1 GCA_019348095.1 Pseudomonadota bacterium
TCGCGATGGCGCCGGTCGTCGGAGTCGTCTCCAGCTCCTCGAGACGGTAGATCGTCTCCAGGTACTCCTGCATCTGCTCACTGACGTCGGCGCCGGCCACGGCAGGTGGGTACAGAGGCGGCCCGAAAAAGCTTGGGGACGGGACGTCCAGCTACGAGGCGATCTCCGCGACGTCCTCCGTCCCTTCCGTCGGCGGCCCCAAAACGAGAAGCACGTCCTTGGTGTCGACGTTCTCGCCGGCCGAGACGCGCACCTCGGTGACCACACCCGCAGCGGGACTGGTCACCTCGTTCTGCATCTTCATCGCCTCGAGGACGACGACCGTCTGACCGGCCTCGACCTGCTGGCCGACCTCGACGAGCACCTTGACGATCGTGCCCTGCATCGGCACCGTCACCTGACCGGAACCGCCGACCGCGGCGCCGCCCGCCGCCGACGCCGACCGCCGCGGCTTCTTGGCCGGCGCACCGCCGCCGGCAGGAGCGGCGGCCATGGCCGACTCGGGGACCCACATCGCCACCTTGAACCGCTTGCCGTTGACCTCGACGTCGACGTCGCGTCGGACCTTGGCCTCGTCGCCCTCGCCGTCTCCGGCGGGGGCCGGTGTGGGGCTGGTCCCGACGCCGGTCAGGTCCAGGTCGTTCTCGACCCAGCGCGTGTAGTGCGTCAGATCGTGGAAGTCGCGATGTTCGAGGATGGCGATGTCGGCGGGGATCGGCGGGCGCATCACCTGCACCGCTTCGGGCGTGGCCTCGGCGGCTTCGCGCGCCAGGCGGCGGTCGAGCAGGGCGAACAGCAGCGGGTTGACCACGATCGACAGCAGCGCCCCGGCCAGGATCAGGTCCTGCCCGTCCTGCGGCAGGATGCCCAGCTGCAGGCCCAGCCCGGCGAGGATGAAGGAGAACTCGCCGATCTGCGCCAGGCTGGCGGAGATGACCAGCGCGGTCGAGCTGGGTTTGCCGAACCCGCGCACGATCGCCCAGGCGGCCAGCGACTTGCCGACCACGATGATCAGGAAGGTCATCAGCACTTCCAGCGGGTGCTCGACCAGGATCATCGGGTCAAACAGCATGCCGACCGATACGAAGAACAGCACTGCGAACGCATCGCGCAGCGGCAGGGTCTCGGTGGCGGCCTTGGCGCTGAATTCGGACTCGTTGAGCAGCATGCCGGCGAAGAACGCACCCAGCGCGAACGACACCCCGAACATCTGCGCCGAGCCGAACGCCACGCCCATCGCGATCGCCAGCACGCACAGCGTGAACAGCTCGCGCGAGCCGGTGCCGGCGACGCGTTCGAGCATCCACGGGATCACCCGGCGGCCGATGATCAGCATGAAGGCGACAAAGCCGCCGACCTTCAGGAACGTGCCCAGCAGCGCGCCGCCAACATCCGACATTCCGCCAGCCTCGCCACGCAAAACCTCGGCCAGTGCCGGCAGCAGCACCAGCGCGAGCACCATCGCCAGGTCCTCCACGATCAGCCAGCCGACCGCGATCCGGCCCCGGTAGGTCTCGACCAGGCGCCGCTCCTCCAGCGCGCGCAGCAGCACCACGGTGCTGGCCACCGACAGCGCCAGGCCAAACACGATCCCGGCGCCATGCGACCAGCCGAGCAACTGCGACAGGCCCCAGCCCAGGGTTGTCGCGACCGCGATCTGCACGATCGCCCCGGGCAGCGCGATGGCCTTGACCTCCAGCAGGTCGCGCATCGAAAAATGCAGGCCGACGCCGAACATCAGCAGGATCACGCCGATCTCGGCAATCTGCGGCGCCAGCGTCTGGTCGCCGACGAAGCCCGGGGTGAACGGCCCGGCGACGATGCCGGCAACCAGGTAGCCGACCAGCGGCGACAGCCGGCATTTCTGCGCCAGCGCGCCGAAGATGAATGCGAGCACGAAGCCGACCACAAGGATGGAAATCAGCGGGGTGTGGTGCGGCATCGATCGCTCCGTTTCGAACTGACCAGGTTGTGTACGTGCCCCGCTGTTGCAAGCACGGATCTCGGCCCCGGCAGGCCGCCCACGTACAATGGCGCCATGATTGCATTCAAAGATTTCGCCTTGCGGCGCGGCGAACGCCTGCTCATGTCCAACGTCGACCTCGTCCTCCAGACCGGGTGGCGCGTGGGCGTGATCGGCCGCAATGGCACCGGAAAATCCTCGCTGTTCGCCGCCGTGCAGGGCGAGCTGGAGGCCGACAAGGGCGACCTGGGCATCCCGAACCGCGTGCGCATCGCCAGTGTCGCGCAGGAAACTCCGTCACTGCCGGACCCGGCGCTGGATTTCGTGCTGTCGGGCGATGCCCAGGTGCACGGCGTGCTGATGGCCGAGCGCGCCGCCGCCGAGCGCGAGGACTGGGAAGCGGTCGCCGAGGCGCATCACCGGCTGGAGGAGATCAGCGGTTACGACGCCACCGCCCGCGCCGGGAAGTTGCTGCACGGCCTGGGCTTCTCGGCCGATACCCACGATCGCGCGGTCAAGGAGTTCTCCGGCGGCTGGCGGGTGCGGCTGAACCTGGCGCGGGCGCTGATGACGCCGAGCGACCTGCTGCTGCTGGACGAACCGACCAACCACCTCGACCTCGATGCGGTGCTGTGGCTGGAGCAATGGCTGCTCAAGTACCCGGGCACCCTGATGCTGATCTCGCACGACCGCGAGTTCCTGGACGAAGTCACCAGTCACACGCTGCACCTGCACGACGGCAAGGCCAAGCTCTACGCCGGCAATTTCACCGCGTTCGAGCGGCAGCGCGCCGAGCACCTGCGCCTGCAGCAGATCACCCACGAGAAGGCCCAGGCCGAGCGCGCCCACCTGCAGAGCTTCATCGACCGCTTCGGCGCCAGCGCCACCAAGGCCAAGCAGGCGCAGTCGCGGGTCAAGCGCCTGGCCAAGATGGCCGGTACCGAGGCGGTGCGCGCCGAGCGAGCGTTGCGCATCGAGTTCCCGTCCTCCGACAAGATCCCGCACGCGCTGTTGCGGCTGATGCATGCCGATTGCGGCTACGGCGACCACACCGTGTTGCACGACGTCGGCTTCATCCTGGAAGCCGGCGACCGCGTGGCCCTGCTCGGTCCCAACGGCGCCGGCAAGTCGACCCTGGTGAAGTCGCTGGTCGGCGAGATCGACCCGCTCAGCGGCGAGCGCGGCGGCCATCCGGACCTGCGCATCGGCTACTTCGCCCAGCACACGGTCGAATCGCTGCGCGAAGGCACCAGCGCGATCGACCACCTCGCCGACCTCGCCCCGGGCGTGGCCACGCAGCAACTGCGTGACTTCCTGGGCAAATGGAACTTCCCCGGCGACCGCGCGTTCGAGACGGTCGACGTGTTCTCCGGTGGCGAACGCGCGCGCCTGGCGCTGGCGATGATCGCCTGGCGAAAACCCAACGTGCTGCTGCTCGATGAGCCGACCAACCACCTCGACCTGGACATGCGCGAGGCCTTGGCCGAGGCGCTGGCCGAGTTCCAGGGCGCGATCGTGCTGGTCAGCCACGACCGCCACCTGATCGGCCTGGTCTGCGACACGTTCTGGCGCGTGGCAGACGGCAGCGCCCAGCCGTTCGACGGCGACCTGGATGCCTACGCCGTCTGGCTGCGCACCCGCGACAACTCCAACGACGGCAAGGGCGCGGCCAAGACCGCCGCGCCCGCGGCTGCGCCGGTGCCGGCGGCCAAGACGCGCAAGGCCAACCCGGTCAAGTTGGAACAGGCCGAGAAACGCGTCGCCGAACTGGAGTCGAAACTGCACACCCTCGACATGGACCTGGCCGACCCCGACCGCTACGCCGGCGGCCGCGACAACGCCGCCGACCTGGCCCGCCGGCGCGAGGCCGCCGCCGCGCAGCTCCAGGCGGCCGAGGCCGAGTTGCTCGCGCTGTACGAAGAGGCCTGAGCACGCGACTGGGTAGAGCCGAGCTTGCTCGGCTTTCGGTCCCGCGCGCGGACGTGTCGCCGGCGCCGTGGCGGTGCAGCGGAGCAAGCTCCGCTCTACGCGCGAGTTCTGCATGAGCGGCGTCGAAACCATCTCGCTCGCGGGGCGCTCCGACAGCGTGGCCCTGGTAGAGCCGAGCTTGCTCGGCTTCGATCCCGCACGGAGGTGTCGTTAGCGCCGTGGCAGTGCAGCGGAGCAAGCTCCGCTCTACATGCGGTTTGACCCGCGCCGGCAGGCTGTGTTTCGGTAAACCGCGTTTCTGCATCGGAGGGGGCGATCGCAGTGCTGCACACGCTCGACTACGCGGTCCTGGGGCTGTACCTGCTGATAGTGACGGTGATCTGCGTGCGGGTGACGCGACGCAGCCCGGAGTCCGACGAGCTGTTCCTGGCCGGGCGCACGCTCGGGGCTGGCGTGGTCGGCCTGTCGTTGTTCGCCTCCAACATCTCCTCGACCACGTTGATCGGCCTGCCGGGTGCGGCGTGGTCGTCGGGCATCGCGGTGGCCAACTACGAATGGATGGCCGCGCTGGTGCTGCTGTTCTCGGCGCTGTACGTGGTGCCGGTGCTGCTGGGCAACCGCCTGACCACGGTGCCGGAGCTGCTGGAGCGCCGCTTCGATGCGCGTCTGCGCAAGTACCTGTCCGGGGTCAGCGTGTTCCTCTCGATCGTGCTCGACACCGCCGGCAGCCTGTTTGCCGGCGCCCTGGTGCTGCAGGTGTTCTTCCCGCAGCTGCCGCTGGTCGGCACCATCGTGGCGATCGCGTTGTTCACCGGCATCTACACCGCCGCGGGCGGCCTGCGCGCGGTGGCCTACACCGATGCGCTGCAGTCGGTGGTGCTGCTGGTGGGCGCGGCGATGCTGGCGTGGCTGGTGTTCGCCGAGTTCGACCACTCCTGGGCGAATGTGGTCGCGGCGATGCCGGCCGGTCACCTGTCATTGGTCCGGCCGCTGGACGACCCGCATCTGCCGTGGCTCGGCACGCTGATCGGCCTGCCGCTCCTGGGTTTTTACTACTGGACGATGAACCAGTACGTCAGCCAGCGCCTGCTCGGCGCGCGCAGCGTCGAGGCCGCCGGGCGCGGCGCCATGCTCGCCGCCGGGCTGAAGTTGTTGCCGCTGTTCCTGATGGTGCTGCCCGGCGCGATGGCGATCGCGCTGCTGCCGGACCTGCAACGCGCCGACGAGGTCTTTCCGCGCCTGCTGATGGAGTACGCGCCGGTCGGTCTGACCGGGCTGATCCTGGCCGGGCTGCTGGCGGCGATCATGTCGAGCATCGACTCGGCGTTGAACTCGGCCTCGACCCTGATCACCCACGATTTCATCCAGCCGCGGCGGCCGCACCTGGACGCGCGCGCGCTGGCGAAGCTCGGCGCGGCAAGCGTGCCGGCGCTCGAGCAGGCGCTTGCGCGCGGCAGTGCGCGGCAGCGTGTCGCGGCGGCCTTCACGCTTTTCAGCATCGACGCGTCGCGCCTGGATCGGCTGGCGCCGGTTGCGATCGATGCGCTCGGCGGCGACGACGACCAGGCCGCCGGCGATGCGATCCGCTTGCTCGGCGAAGCCGGCCCATCCGCCGCGGCGGCGGCGGCGCGGCTCGTCGAGCTGCTCCACGCGCGGGATGCGCCGGATGACCCGCAGGCCTGGGGCGTCGAGCCGCGCGTGCCGTTCCTCGACCACCGCGTCGTCGAATTCGCCTGGTCGATGCCGATGGACCTCAAGCTGCGCGAGGGCCAAAGCAAATGGGCGCTCCGCCAGCTTCTCTACCGATACGTCCCCAAGGAGCTGATCGAGCGGCCGAAAATGGGCTTCGGCGTGCCGATCGACAGTTGGCTGCGCGGGCCGCTGAAAGGCTGGGCCGAGGACTTGCTCGACGAAGGCCGGCTGAGGCGGGAGGGCTATTTCAGGCCCGAGCCGATCCGGCGCAGCTGGGCCGCGCACCAGTCCGGCCGCGCCAATTTCCAGCATCAGCTTTGGGCGGTGCTCATGTTTCAGTCCTGGCTGGAGGACGCCCCGCATCAGGCCTCGACCGGCACCTCCTCCCGTCCCTCCTATCGTTCAG
>JAHWKC010000151.1 GCA_019348095.1 Pseudomonadota bacterium
CGGTGATACCACTCCCATACTTCTGGGTTGATGGGCTCACCTACGGTGCCCAATAAGCGCCACGATTGTCTAGTCGACTGTTTCACCAGCTCTTCGCCCTGCCCCATCTCTGCGCGCAATGGAGTAGGTGCTGTATAAAATGTGGTAACGCGATGCGTGTCGTCAATTTCCCAGCAGCGGCTTGCAGATGGATAAGTAGGCACACCTTCAAATATTAAAGAAATGGCCCCATTAGCCAGCGGTCCGTAGACGATGTAGCTGTGGCCGGTGACCCAGCCGACGTCGGCGGTGCACCAGTAGACATCGTCCTCGCGTAGGTCGAACACCGCCTCGTGGGTGTAGGACGCATACACCAGGTACCCGCCGGTGGTGTGCAGCACGCCCTTGGGTTTGCCGGTGCTGCCGGAGGTGTAGAGGATGAACAACGGGTCCTCGGCGTTCATGCGCTCGGGCTCGCACTGGCTCGGCTGGTGGTCGACCACCGCGTCGTACCAGCGGTCGCGCGGCATCTGCATGTCGACCGCCGCGCAGGTATGGCGCACCACCAGCACGGTCTCCACCGAGTTGGTGCCGGGCAGCCTGAGGGCGGCATCGACGTTGGCCTTGAGCGGGATCTTCCTGCCGCCGCGCAGGCCCTCGTCGGCAGTGATGATGAGCTTGCTGCCGCAGTCGCCGACGCGATCGGCGATGGACTGCGGCGCGAAGCCGCCGAACACCACCGAGTGGATCGCACCGATGCGCGCGCAGGCCAGCATCGCGACCACCGCTTCGGGAATCATCGGCAGGTAGATCGTGATCCGGTCACCCTTGCCCATGCCCAGCGCGCGCAGCGCATTGGCCAGCCGGCACACGCGCGCGTGCAGCTCGCGATAGCTGATGTGTTCGACCGGCAACGCCGGGTCGTCGTGCTCGAACAGCAGGGCGGTCTTGTCGCCGCGGGTGTCCAGGTGCCGGTCCAGGCAGTTGACACTGGCGTTGAGCTCGCCGTCCTCGAACCAGCGGATGCGGAAGTCCGCCAGGTCGAAACTGACGTTCTTGATCCGGGTCGGCGGCCGCATCCAGTCCAGCCGCTGCGCGATGCGGCCCCAGAACGCCTCCGGCTCGGCGACCGATTCGCCGTACAGCCGCGCGTAATCCTCGCGCGTGATCCGCGCCTGCGCGGCGAACTGCGCGTCGATCGGATGGGCGGGGGCGGGATCGGTCATGGCGCGCTCCGGGCGGCGATTCGGGCAGGGGCCCCAGTGTGCCGCATCCGCCGGCATGGCTGCGGTGACGCGCGGGCGCCCTTTGCGAGAGGTTAGGCGGCGATGGATCGCGCGGCTGCACCCGGGCTCGCCGAGTGCCGGACCAGGGGTGCGCAGGTTCTCGTCACCGCGCTCACACCTTGCGTCCTATAGATGACCGCCTCTGCCGCCGCCCGGACCTGCCATGGAAACCGACTTCGAACCGTTCCATTGGGACCGCCTGCTGCTGGGCCTGCAGCCCTACCCCTACCTGGCGGAAGTCGCACTCAAGTGCGTGGTGGTGTTCTGCATCCTGTTGCTGGTGATGCGGCTGCTGGGCAAGCGCGGCCAGAAGAACCTCAGCCCCATGCAGCAGATGCTGATGATCGCGCTGGGCTCGGCCGCCGGCGACGCGCTGCTGTATCCGACCGTGCCGTTGATCTATGCGGCGCTGATCCTGGTCGGGGTGACCAGCCTGACCATGGGGCTGGAGCTGCTCAGCGGACATTCGCGGCAGGTACGCGACTACGTGGAATCACGCTCGCGGGTGCTGGTGGCCGATGGCGTGGTCGACCACGACGCTCTGCGCAGCGAGCGCACCACCCAGCGCGAGCTCTACGCCGAACTGCGGGTCAAGGGCGCGCGCTCGCTGGCGCAGGTGCAGTACGCCATCCTGGAGGTGACCGGCGATATCAGCGTGTTCCTCAACGACCAGCCGCCGCCGGACGACGAGCTGCTGCGCTACATCGTCGAGAAAGAACACCACCGGTTGCCACAGCGGATGTCATGACGTAGCCCGCGCGGCTGCCCGACCACTATTGCGGCGGCGCCGCCAGTTCGCCTGCGTCCAGCGCGCCGTCGCCATTGCGGTCCTGGCGGGAGAATGCCGCGGCCAGCGCCTGCCGATGCTCGGCCAGGCTGACCGGGGGGCCGCGGCCACCGGGCAGTTCCTCGGCGCTCAGCACGCCATCGTGGTTGCGATCCATCTGCCCGAACGCGTAGCCCATCCACGCCTGGTACTCGGCCAGCGACACATGGCCGTCGCCGTCGCCGTCCATGCGCTGCAGGTAATCGCCGGTGGCGCGGACCTGCGCGCTGGCGAGGAGCGGTAACAGCAGCAGGGCAGTGGCCAGTGCCAGCGCGGGAGCGTTGGTTCTTGCTCGCTGCGGAGGGGCCACGTGAGTGGCCGGACCCGACCCGCACAAAAAACCCGCGCGGTCAGGCGCGGGTTTTTCTTGCGCGAATGCGCGGGAGATCACGGCCGCGGGCCGCTGCGTCAGCTGCGGGCCGGGACCAGCGCGTAACCCTTGAGCCGGACCGAGAACTCCTCCAGCGCGCGGATACCGCTGGCTTCGGCGTCGGCGCACCAGGCATGCAGCCGCGCGAGCTGCGCCTGGGCGTCGTGCGAGCGATCGTCCAGCACCTGCGCCAGGCGCTGGCGGTAGTCGGCCAGCGTCGCCATGCGCGGGCGCTCGGCCAGCCATGCCTGCAGGCGCTCGCGCTTGCCGTCGTCGAGCCAGCGGCCGCCGTCGGCCAGTGCCTTGCGCAGCGGTCGCGGCAGGCGGTCGTCGGCCTCGCGCAGCGCCGGCAGGGTGACACCGCGGTAGTAGTCGGTCATCGCCTGGAAGCGGATCGCCAGCAATGCCTTGAGCGTCTCGCCGTCGGGCATCGCGATGTTGGGGCGCACGTCCAGCGACGGCGCCACGCGCAGCACCTTGGCCAGGCCGAGCTTCTCGAACAGCTTGATGGTGCTCCAGCCGATGTCGAACTCGAACCGGCGCAGCGCGAAGCGGGCCGAACTCGGGAACGCGTGGTGGTTGTTGTGCAGCTCTTCGCCACCGATCCAGACCCCCCACGGGGTCAGGTTGGTCGAGGTGTCGGCGGTCTCGAAGTTGCGATAGCCCCACCAGTGCCCCAGGCCATTGACCACGCCGGCGGCCCAGAACGGGATCCACGCCATCTGCAGCGCCCAGATCGCCACGCCGGCGAAGCCGAACAGGGCGAAGCTGATGAACAGCAGAAGGGTCGGCCCCATGGTCGGCCAGCGCGAGTAGAGGTTGCGCTCGATCCAGTCCTCGGGGCAGCCCTTGCCGTACTTCTCGATCGACTCGCGGTCGGCGCGCGCTTCGCGGTAGAGCTCGACACCGCGCCAGAACACCGTCTTGATGCCCTTGACCTGCGGGCTGTGCGGATCCTCCTCGGTCTCGCACTTGGCGTGGTGCTTGCGGTGGATCGCCGCCCACTCCTTGGTGATCATCGAGGTGGTCAGCCAGGTCCAGAACCGGAACACATGGGCAACCGCCGGATGGAAGTCCACCGCGCGGTGCGCCATCGAACGATGCAGGTACAGCGTCACCGAGAAGATGGTGAGCTGGGTGGCGACCAGGAAATAGATCACGAGCGTGCCAAGGCTGGCCTGCAACAGGCCGCCAGCGAGGAAATCGAGCAGGGAAGCGAACATGGATACTCCGGAAAGCGGGTGGACCACACCAGCGGCATTGGTCCAGGCACGATGATGCCATCCGCGGCCGCCGTCCGCACAGGTATGGAGGCGGGCCCGTTCAGGCCCGGGAGAAGGGCGCAGCCTGGCGACGGCAGAACGCAGCCGCCCCGGGCCCGCCAGGACCATGCAAGTGCCACCACGGCATCACTCCATGAACACGCCGCCTCGCCCGCGGCGCGCACCGGTTCCGCACACCGCCGCCGGAAAACCTAAGCTCTACCAATGCCCGAATTGCCCGAAGTCGAAACCACGCGCGCCGGCCTGGCGCCTCACCTGGAGGGCCGGCGGGTGCAGGCGGTGGTGCTGCGCCGGCCCGACCTGCGCTGGCCGATCCCCGATGCCGTCCGCGAACGGCTGCCCGGCCAGCGCATCCAGGCGGTACGCCGGCGCGCCAAGTACCTGCTGATCGATACCGCCGCCGGCACCGCGCTGTGGCACCTGGGCATGTCGGGCAGCCTGCGGGTGCTGCCGGCCGATGCCCCGTTGCGCGCGCACGACCACGTTGACCTGGCGCTGGAGGCGAGCGGCGACCAGCCGCCCCGGGTGCTGCGGTTCAACGACCCGCGCCGGTTCGGCTGCCTGTTGTGGCAACCGACCGGCGAGGTCCACCCGCTGCTCAGCGCGCTCGGACCCGAACCGCTGCCGCATCCAGGCGTGGTGCACGGTGCGTCGACAGTCGACGCTGGCCTTGCCACGGGGTTCGACGGCGATTACCTGTTCGCGCTGAGCCGCGGCCGCAGCGCGCCGGTCAAGAATTTCCTGATGGACCAGCGCGTGGTGGTCGGGGTGGGCAACATCTACGCGGCCGAGGCCCTGTTCGCCGCGGGCATCTCGCCGCTGCGGCCGGCGGGGCGGATTTCCCGGCTGCGCTACGCGCGACTGGTCGCGGCGGTGCAGGCCATCCTGGCCCACGCGATCACGCGCGGCGGCACCACCCTGCGCGACTTCATCAGCCCCGACGGTGCGCCGGGATACTTCGAACAGGAACTGTTCGTGTACGGCCGCGGCGGCGAACCCTGCCGGCACTGCGCGCGACCGCTGAAGCAGGCCTGGGTCGGTCAGCGCGCAACCGTCTGGTGCGCGCACTGCCAGCGCTGAAGATCGCTCCGGGTCGGCACGCGGTCTGCCACACCGTCGTGCGATTTCGACGCGCTGCCAGGCACGCGCAGACAGCTGACCGCCGACGCACTGGCAAACGCACGCAGCACGGTGGCGGGCGCTGACGCGACAGCCGCGGCAGGGGTCCGCCAGCGGTCCGTCTCTGCATTATCGTCACACCGCCGCGAGCTATAGTCCGCCGCACTTGCAAGGGGGGACCACCGTATGGCTATGGCCGAAACCGCCGAGATCACGCTGTTGCTGGATGCGGCCCGCGATGGCGACCGTGGCGCGCTCGATAACGTGCTCGCAACGCTCTACCAGGAACTCCATGGCATGGCCCGCCGGCAGCTCGCCGGGCAGCACGGGCATACGCTGGACGCGACCGCGCTGGTGCACGAGGCTTACCTGAAGCTGGTCGGCCGCCGCGAGGCCAAGTTCGATGACCGCGCCCATTTCTTCGCCTACGCCGCCTCGGCCATGCGCAGCGTGGTGGTGGATTACGCGCGCCAGCGGCTGGCGCAGAAGCGCGGCGGCGACCTGCACCGCGTGACCGACCTGCCCGAGGACCTGGAGGGCGGTGTGCGACTGGACGAGGAGACCCTCGGCCTGGACACTGCGCTGACCCGGCTTGCCGCGGTCGACAAGAGGCTGGTGCAGGTGGTCGAACTGCGCTACTTCGGCGGGCTGTCGGAACTGGAGATCGCCGCGCTCATGCAACGCTCCGAACGCAGCATCCGCCGCGACTGGCAGAAGGCGCGGCTGTTCCTGCTGGCGTCGCTCCGGGACAGCTAGGTCGATCGCGCCGTGGACGCGGAACGCTGGAGCCGTTTGTCCCCGCTGCTCGATGCACTGTTCGAGCTGGAGCCGCGGGCGCGCGAACGGCGCCTCAACGAGCTGCGCGCAGAGGACAAGGCCCTGGCGGCGGATCTCGAGGCGCTGATGGCGCTGGAGCAGGAACAAGACGACTTCCTCGCCAAACCCTGCCTTCCGAAAGACGTGGAGCAGCGCATCCGCCGGATGCTCAAGCCGCCACGGCTGAAGGTCCCGGCCAAGTCTTGAGCGACGCAGCCCCGCGGCAGACGCCTCCCGGCGACGGGCGGTGGTCTCCGCCCGAGGAGTTCGACGAGTACCGGATCGTCCGCCCCATCGGCC
>JAHWKC010000152.1 GCA_019348095.1 Pseudomonadota bacterium
CTGCGCCCGCTGCGTGGTGAGCCGCGGCTCGGCCGGCGTCAGGGCGACGGGAGCGCGACGCGGGGCCCGGTCGGTCAGCACGCCGAGCACCGCCGCGGACAGGTCGGCCGGCGAGACCGTGCGGCCCTGCCGGCTCGGCACGACGACGGGGGTGCCGCTCGACACGTCGAAGGTCGCGTTGCGGGCGGGCTCCCCGACGCCGCGCAGTCCCCGGGCCACCGCGGCGTGCAGGGCGGCCGGGTCGAGCCGAGGGACCAGCTCACCCTCGTCGTCGGCCACGACGGTCAGCGCTGTGGCGATGGCCCGCGGCGGGACGGCCAGCTCCTTGCCGCCTGCATCGAGCAGGACGGGCGCGGCGACGAGGAAGCGCAGCGCCGACAGCCAGGCCGGGTCGAGCCAGCCGAGCGCCAGCTTGGAGAGCGGCACCGACAGGCCCCACAGCAGCCCGGCCGCGGTCAACGCGCCGAGAGCGCCGCGGCGGGCGATGAGCTCGGTGCGGGTCACCACGCGCCCCGGGGACTCCATCAGCCGCTGCAGCAGCAGCGCCTCCTCCCAGCTGACGTCGAACGAACGCCCCGCCAGCGACACCTGCTGCGCCATCGCCGCGAAACCGCTGGCCTGGCCCATTCGCGCCGGCTCGACCTGGGCGTAGACGATCGCGTTGAGGCTGGTGAACTGGAGCGAGCGGAAACAGCCACTGACCAGCAGCACCCCGACGATCAGCGGATACGGCGTCTCCGCGCGGAACAATCCGAAGCCGCACAACAGCAGCGAGGCGAGCAAGGCGTTGGCCACCAGCACCGGCCGGAACCCGAACCGATGAAGAACGCGCGCGGCGATGGTCTTCATGAACATCGCCCCGACCGCGGAGGTGAAGGTCAGCAGGCCAGACTGCAGCGGCGTCAGGCCGAAACTCAACTGCAGCATCAGCGGCAGCAGGAACGGGGTCGCGCCGATGCCGATGCGGAACAGCGAGCCGCCCAGCACGCCGATGCGGAACGTCGACAGCCTCAACAGCCCCAGGTCGATCAGCGGGTGGGCGTGGCGACGGGCGTGGCCGACGTACAGGCCCAGCGCCGCCAGGCCGACCAGCAGACAGACCAGCGCCAGCGAGGTGCTCACCAGGTGCCGGCCGAGGGTCGAGAACCCAAAGATCGTCAGCGCCAACCCGGTTGCCGACAGGCCGAAGCCGCGCCAGTCCAGCGGCTTTACCTGCTGCCGCAGCAACGGGATGTGGCGCCAGGCCAGGTATATGCCGAGCAGCCCGATCGGCAGGTTGATCAGGAAGATGAAACGCCAGTTGCCGTAGGTGGTGATCAGGCCGCCCAGCACCGGCCCCAGCACCGGCCCCAGCAGCGCCGGAATGGTCAGCCAGCTCAGGGCCTGCACCAGTTGCGACTTGGGTACCGTGCGCAGCAGCACCAGCCGCCCCACCGGCACCATCATCGCCCCGCCCATGCCCTGCAGGAAGCGCGCGGCGACCAGACTGCCCAACGAGCCGGCCGCCGCGCAGCCCAGCGAGCCGAGCAGGAACACCGCGATCGCGGCCATGAACGTCGGCCGCGCCCCGAAGCGATCCGCCACCCAGCCGCTGACCGGAATGAACACCGCCAACGCCAGCATGTAGATGATCAGCGCCAGTTGCAGCGCCACCGCCTCCACCCCCAGGTCGCGTGCGATCACCGGCAGCGAGGTGGTGATCGCGGTGGAATCCATGTTCTCGATGAACAACGCGGTCGCGACGATCAGCGGCAGCAGGCGTTCGCGTCTCACCGGTGGTGCAGGGTCCTGTCAGGAAACAAGGGCGCTATTTTCGCTGGCCGGTGCGTTGGCCGGCGTGAGCGGAACCAACGCACCGTTTGCGGCCGCCGGCATGGGCGCAGCGATGCCGTGTGCAGGGGCCGTCGAACCAAGCTCAAAGCGGTTCGGGCGAGGTCGACGTGGCGGATGATGCACTCGCAAAAACAGGAAGGGCCGGCAATGCCGGCCCTTCCGTTGTACCCCGGACCAGCTGCGGTCAGCTGGCGGTGGAGCCGCTGCGCGATCCCGAGCCGGTGCGCCCACCCGGGCCGCCGCCGCGGCGCTGCGGGCCGGCATGCGCATGGCGCGGCGCCGGCTGGCCATGCGGGCGGTGCGCCGGCTTGCGCGGACCAGCATTGCCGCCGGGGCGACCGCCCGGGCCGCGCGGATTGGCGCCGCGGGCGCCCGGTGCATCCGAGCCCATCCTGATCGGACGGGTCGGAGCGAAGCCTTCGATCACTTCCATCACGATGTCGTCCTTGAGGATGCGCTGGATCTGGCGCAGCAGGCCGCCCTCGTCGGGCGAGACCAGCGACAGGGCCTCGCCGGTGGCGCCGTTGCGGCCGGTGCGGCCGATGCGGTGCACGTAGTCCTCGGCGACCATCGGCAGGTCGAAGTTGATCACCAGCGGCAGGTTGGGGATATCCAGGCCGCGCGCGGCGACGTCGGTGGCGACCAGCACCCGGGCCTTGTTGGCCTTGAATGCGTTGAGCGCCTTCTGCCGCTGCGCCTGGCTCTTGTTGCCGTGGATCGCGACCGACTTCAGGCCGGCGGCCTCGAGCTGCTCGGACAGGCGGTTGCAACCGTGCTTGGTGCGGCCGAATACCAGCACGCGGTCGTTCGGCCGCGCGGCCAGGATCTCGATCAGCAGGTCGCGCTTGCGGCCGCCGTCGACCGGATGGGCCTTGTGCGCGATGGTGTCGACGACCAGGTTGCGGGCAGCGATCTGCACCTGCTGCGGCTGGCGCATGAACTCCAGCGCGAGCTGCTTGAGCTGGGCCTCGAAGGTGGCCGAGAACAGCAGCGTCTGGCGCTGCGTCGGCACCCGGCCGAGGATGCGCTTGATCGCCGGCAGGAAGCCCATGTCGAGCATGCGGTCGGCCTCGTCCATGACCAGGATCTCGATCGCGTCGAGCTTGGCGGTGCCGCGCTCCATGTGGTCGATCAGCCGGCCCGGGGTGGCCACCAGCACGTCGACGCCACGACGCAGCATGTCGGTCTGCGGGCCCATGCCGGCGCCGCCATAGATCGCGCAGATGTTCATGCGCAGGTACTTGGCGTAGCCGCGCAGGCTCTCGTTGACCTGCACCGCCAGCTCGCGGGTCGGCACCAGGATCAGCGCGCGCGGCTTGCGTGGGCCGTTGACGCCGGTCTGCTTGGCCAGCAGGTTCAGCAGCGGCAGGCCGAACGCGCCGGTCTTGCCGGTACCGGTCTGGGCGCCGCCGAGCAGGTCATGGCCGGCCAGGATCAGCGGAATGGCCTCGGACTGGATCGGGGTGGGGGTGTTGTAGTTCTGTTCGGTGAGCGCGCGCAGCACCGCGGGCGCAAGCCCGAGCGATTCAAAAGACATGTTGGAACTCCAAGTAGTGGATCCGCGGTTGAGGCGGAGTAACCCGGAGCGTTCCCTTGAACCGCGCTGCGAGTAATCGATTTTTAACGGTGCCGGATGCTCCGGACCGTGTCGGCGCTACGAAAGACGTGCGGGATAGGTCGCATTGAGAAGTCCGTACGCGGCCAACGGGGTGTCGGTCCGGAAGTGCGGGTTCGTGATCGTGGAAGATCGGGCAATGCGACCAGGCAAGCTGGGAAAACGTACCCCTTGCGGGGAGGCAGCCGTGCGCTGAACGGGCGAATCGTACGCGAACGGCTGGGGCTGCGCCAGCGGCGCCTGGGCAGGATGTTCAGGAAGGGAGCTGCTGTCGGGCGATCCGCATGCAAAAGCAAATCCCCCCTGCCCCCCCTTTTCCAAAGGGGGGAACTGCACGGCGGTCGTTGCCCCCCTCCTTTGGAAAAGGAGGGCTGGGGAGCATTTGCACTTTGCCTCTGCCCCTCCCCCTCCCCATTGAATCAGCGAACTGGCCGGGCCCCATGAACGGCCTACCCGATCTGTGCGCCGCCACCGCCAGGGCATGACCTTCGACACCCCCTGCCCTCGCGGATGCCGTCTAAGGTGGCCGGTGCGCCCGTGTTCCGGGTTCCAACCCCGCCTCAATGCCGGAGTCCCTGACTTGAACAAGCCCAAGATCCTGCTGCTGTCCCTCGCCGTCGCCACCGTCATGGCCGGTTGCAACCGCGACGACGCCGCGTCCGCCGACGCAGGTGCTCCCGCTGCCGACGAGGCCCGCTTCACCATCGATGAAAGCGCGTTGCCGCCGGTCAACCGGTTCGCCCAGAGCGACATCGACGCGAGCGTCGATGCCTGCTCGGACTTCGGCAACTACGTCAACGGCAAATGGCTCGCCGCCAACGACATTCCCGGCGACCGCACCTCCTGGGGCGCGTTCGAAATGCTCGACGAGCGCTCCAACACGATCCAGCGCCAGCTCGCCGAACAGGCCGCGGCGATGGAGGATGCCAGCGGCGTCGAGAAGATCGTCGGCGACCTCTGGGCCACCGGCATGGACGAGGCCGCGGTGAACGAGCAGGGCCTGGCGCCACTGCAGCCGAGGCTGGACGCGATCGCCGCGATCGACGGCCGCGATGCACTGGCCGAGTACCTGCGCACCAGCGCATCGACCGGCACCAACGTGCTGTTCGGCTTCTACGCCGGCCCGGACTTCAAGGACTCCGAGAGCAACATCGCGTACGCCATGCAGGGCGGTCTGGGCCTGCCCGACAAGACCTACTACACCGACCCCGACAAGGCCGACGACCTCGCCGCCTACCAGGCGCACGTCGCCAAGGTGCTGGAGCTGTCCGGCGTGCCGGCCGACAAGGCGGCGACGCAGGCCGAAAACGTCGTTGCACTGGAGACGCGCCTGGCCGAAGCCTCCAAATCGCGGGTCGAACTCTCGCGCGACGCCGAGCTGCGCTACAACCCGGTGTCGCTGGAGCAGGCCGATGAGCTGACGCCGAATTTCTCCTGGACCAGGTTCTTCGACTCCCAGGGCGTGGAAGCGCCGGAGATGTTCTCGCTCGCGATTCCGGCGTTCCACCAGGAGGTCAGCGAAATGCTGGCCGACGTGCCGGTCGAGCAGTGGCGCAGCTATCTGCGTTTCCGCACGATCGACCGCGCCGCGCCGTACCTGTCCGAAGCGTTCGTGCAGGAGAACTACGACTTCTACGGCAAGACCCTGCGCGGCCAGAAGGAAATCCAGCCGCGCTGGAAGCGCACCCTGTCGACCATCGGCGGCCAGACCGGCGAGGCGCTCGGGCAGATGTACGTCGACGTGGCGTTCTCGCCCGAGTCCAAGGCGCGCATGGAGGAGCTCGTCGAAAACCTCAGCGTGGCGCTGAAGGAGCGCATCCAGAACCTGGAGTGGATGGGCGAGGAGACCAAGGAAAAGGCGCTCGAGAAGTGGGCCAGCTTCACCCCCAAGATCGGCTATCCCGACAAGTGGCGTGACTGGAGCGGGCTGGAGACCGACCGCGACAGCTACCTGGGCAACGTGCTGGCGGCCAACGAGTTCAACTACCGCTGGAACATCGGCAAGATCGGCCAGCCGGTCGACAAGACCGAATGGGGCATGAGCCCGCAGACGGTCAACGCCTACTACCGCTCCAGCGCCAACGAGATCGTATTCCCGGCCGCGATCCTGCAGCCGCCGTTCTTCGACCCGGACGCCGACGAGGCGCTCAACTACGGCGGCATCGGCGCGGTCATCGGCCACGAGATCGGCCACCGCTGGCACCGGCTCGAGAGATTCGGCCGGGACGTCGGCCACCTCCTCCGGCGCCACCGTCCCCACCGCCTCGGGTTCCTTCTCGCCGACGCCGGCACCCGCCTCGCTGCCGTTGCCGTTGCCGTTGCCGTTGCTCTCGGCGACCCGCCGGACCCCCGCGCCCGGGCGGGCGCCGGTCAGCCCGGCGTCCCTCGCCGCCGACAGCTCGCTCTCGAGCTCTTCGATGCTGGGCTCGGAACGAGCGCCGGCCCGCAGCGCCGCGGTCGCTGCCGCCGCCCGGGCCTCGACCTCGGCCACGCTGAGCTCACGCGTCGCCTCGTCGAGC
>JAHWKC010000153.1 GCA_019348095.1 Pseudomonadota bacterium
GGCGCCGACCTACAGCCGTCCGACAAGACTGCTGCCAGCATCGCCCCCATGGATTCCCTCGCACCCTCACCGCCCGGCCACGCTGCACTGCGGCGCGGTCGCACTTCGCAGCCACACCAGGTCTATCACCTGACCGTTGCCACCCAGGCACGCGCGCCGGTTTTCGCCGACTACCGCGCGGCCTCCGCGGCATCGCGGTGCTTTCAGAACGCGACCATGCTGGGCGACGCCACGATGCTGGCATGGGTGCTGATGCCGGATCACGCCCACTGGCTGCTGCAGCTCGGCGAGAACGATCAGCTCGAAGCCGTGGTCAATCGCCTCAAATCGGGCAGCGCACGCGCGACAAACCGGATGCTGGACAGAAAGGGCGTGCTGTGGAGCCGCGCGTACCACGACCACGCCATGCGCAGCGACGAGGACCTGCGTGCAGTAGCGCGTTACATCGTGGCCAACCCACTGCGCGCCGGACTCGTCGATTCGATCGGAAACTACCCGTTCTGGAACGCCGTCTGGTTGTAGACCCCATGCCCCCAGATTTGCGCGAGCCGCCCATACCCACGATCCCGCCGCTGTAGGAGCGGACCACACCCGCGATCGTGGCGCTTTTGTAGGAGCGGGCCATGCCCGCGATCGCCGCCACACGCGCAGCAAAGCGATCGCGCCCATGGGGCGCTCCTACGAAAGGCGGCAGCGGGCAGGAGCCGGTAAATCCGGCGATTCCGGCCTTTGTAGGAGCGGGCCATGCCCGCGATTGCCGCCACACGCGCAGCAAAGCGATCGCGCCCATGGGGCGCTCCTACGAAAGGCGGCAGCGGGCAGGAGCCGGTAAATCCGGCGATTCCGGCCTTTGTAGGAGCGTGCCATGCCCGCGATCGCCCCCACACGCGCAGCAGAGCGATCGCGCCCATGGGGCGCTCCTACGAAAGGCGGCAGCGGACAGGAGGCGGTAAACCCCGCGATCTAGGCCTTTGTAGGAGCGGGCCATGCCCGTGATCGCCGCCACACGCGCAGCAGAGCAATCGCGCGCACCGGCAGCGCTCCTACAGCGCCCCAGCCATGTCCCGGTAGCGCCGGTCCAGCGCCGCCACCTGCTCATCGAGCGCCCCCAAGAGGCCATCGTTGACGATCACGTCGTCGGCGATCGCCAATCGGTCGGTGCGGCTGGCCTGGGCGGCGATCATGCGCGTGGCGAGCGCGCCATCGATGCCGTCGCGCAGCATCAGGCGTGCTTGCTGCACCTGGACCGGCACGTCCACCACCAGGATGCGGTGCAACCAAGGGTATCCGGCGCGGCCGCCGCCTTCGGTCAGCAACGGAACCGCCGCGATCGAGTATGGACCGGGCGCCTGGCTGCATTGCACCTGCAGCCGCTCGCGCACGCGCGGGTGGATGATCGACTCCAGCAGTTTTCGCGCCCCGGGCTGCTCGAACACCCGCGCCCGCATGGTCGCGCGGTCGAGTGCGCCTTCGGCATCCAGCACGTCCTGCCCGAATGCGGCCACCACCTCGGCCAAGCCCGGCGAGCCGACCGCGACCGCGGCGCGCGCGGCGACATCGGCGTCGGCCACCGTCACGCCCAGTGCGCCGAATCGCCGGGTGACCTCGCTCTTGCCGGACGCGACCCCGCCGGTGACGGCTACGATGTAGTCACTCATGTAGAGCTCGTTCCTTTGCGGATGTCGCGCATGGGGCGCGGTAGAGCGGAGCTTGCTCCGCTGCTCTTCCTGCGCTCGATCCGATGACGTAGCCGACCCAAACCACGCAGCCGAGCAAGCTCGGCTCTACGCCAAGCCCGAGAAACGCAGATACCCGTCGACCAGCTGATCGCCCCAGAAAAACACGATCCAGCCCGCCACCGCGAGGTAGGGGCCGAACGGGATTGGCGTTGCCTTGTCGCGGCCCTTGGCCGCCAGCCAGATCGAGCCGATGATCGCCCCGACCAGCGATGACAGCAGCACCGTCGGCAGGATGCCATTGAGCCCGACCCACGCGCCGATCGCGGCCAACAGCTTGAAGTCGCCAAAGCCCATGCCTTCCTTGCCGGTGATCTGCTTGAACAGCCACCACACCGACCACAGGCTCAGATAACCCGCCACCGCGCCCAGCAGCGCCGGCTTGGTGTCCATGTACAGATTGTCGGCCGCCGCGATAAGCCCCAGCCACATCAGCGGCAGGGTCAACTGGTCGGGTAGCAGCTGGGTGCGCAGATCGATGCCCGACAGCGTGATCAGGAAGCCGGTGAACACCACCGCGCCGAACCCCTGCCAGCCAAAGCCGAAGCGCCACACGCAGGCGATGAACAACGCCATCGTCAGCAGCTCGACCAGCGGGTACTGCGCCGAGATCCGCGTGCCGCAACCGCGGCAGCGGCCGCGCAGCGCCAGCCAGCTGAGCACCGGGATGTTCTCGTACCAGGACAGCTGGTGCTTGCACTGCGGGCAATGCGAGCGCTCCACCACGATCCCGGGTGGCGGCGGATCGTAGGCCTCCGGCTCGCCGAGCACCTCGCGGCTGTCCTGCTGCCACTGCCATTCCAGCCGCCGCGGCAGCCGCAGGATCACCACGTTGAGGAAGCTGCCGACCAGCAGCCCGAGGCCGGCCACCAGCGGAAAGCCGATGGCCGGGTTTTCGTCGAGGAATGCCATGCCTTGCCGGACTTGCGGTCAGATGGTCGCGGCGAGCTTGAAGATCGGCAGGTACATGCCGACCACCATGCCGCCGACGATCACGCCCAGGATGATCATGATCAGCGGTTCCAGCAGGCTCGACAGCGCATCGACCGCGTTGTTGACCTCCTGCTCGTAGAACTCCGCGACCTTGTACAGCATCGCGTCCAGCGCGCCGGCTTCCTCGCCGATCGCCACCATCTGCACCACCATGTGCGGGAACACGTTGACCTGCTTCATCGCCAGGTTGACCTGGTAACCCACCGCGACGTCGTCGCGGATGCGGTTGACCGCCTGCTCGTAGACCACGTTGCCGGTGGCGCCAGCCACGGTGTCCAGCGCCTCCACCAGTGGCACGCCGGCCTGGAAGGTCACCGCCAGGGTGCGGGCAAACCGCGCGATCGCCGAGTTGTGCAGGATCTGCCCGACCACCGGCAGCTTCAGCATCATCCGGTCGAGGAAATGCGCGAACCGCGGCGAGCGGTTCTTGGCCATGACGAACAACACGCCGGCGCCGACCGTGACCAGCAGCACCAGCCACCAGTAGGCGATCATGAAATCGCTGGCGGCCAGGATCATCAGGGTGAACGCCGGCAGGTCCGCGCCGAAGCTGGCGAAGGTCTTCTCGAACTGCGGCACCACGAACACCAGCAGGATCGCGCTGACCAGGATCGCCACGGCGACCACGGTGGCCGGGTAGAACAGCGCCTTCTTGATCTTGCCCTTCAGGCTCTCGATGTTTTCCTTGTAGCTGGCGACCGTGTCGAGCACGGTCTCCAGCACACCGGCCGATTCACCGGCCTTGACCAGGTTGCGGAACAACTCGTCGAACTGGACCGGGTGCTTGGAAAGGGCCTCGTGCACCGAGGAGCCGCTTTCCAGGTCCGCCCGCAGCGAGTTGACCATCGCCTTCATCTTCGGGTTCTTGTGGCCGCTGGCGATGATCTCCAGCGAGGTCACGATCGGCACGCCGGACTTCATCATCGTCGCCAGCTGGCGGCTGAACACGGCGATGTCGCCCGGGGTGATGCGCTTGCCCGAGCTGCCGAACAGCGGCTTGGGCTTGACCTTCACCACCTTGGGCATGATCCCCTGGCGACGCAGCTCGGCGCGCACCATGTTGGCGTTCTTGGCCGGCTGCTCGCCCTTCATGGTGACGCCGCGCTTGTCGGTGCCTTCCCAGACGAACAGCGGCTGTGCATCGGCGCGGCGGACGGGGAGCTTCGGCTTGATGGCAGTGCGGGTCGCGGACATGGCGTGGTCCCCTCGGAGGGTCAGTCAGAACGCAGGCAGCAACCTGCTCTCGTTGTTGCGCTGTGGAGTAAAGCGTCGGGCATGGGCTCTTGCTTGTCATTCCCACGAAGGCGGGACGTGTGCGGCTCTTGCCCGTCATTCCCGCTAACGCGGGATGTGTGCGGCTCTTGCTCGTCATTCCCGCGAACGCGGGAACCTAGTGACTTCGCTCCCGAAGTCCCGCTAACAGCAAAGCCTCTGGGTTCCCGCGTACGCGGGAATGACGAGCGGGATGCTTTCGCAAAGCTCCCGCGGACGCAGGACGTGCGCGGCAATGACGGTCGGGCCGGACGCATCATCATCAGTCCTTGGTCACCCGGTTGATCTCGGCCAGGCTGGTCACGCCGTTCTTGACCTTGAGCAGGGCCGACTGGCGCAGGTCGCGCACGCCGGCGCGCTGCGCGGCCTCGGCAATCTGCATGGCATTGCCGCCCTGCAGCACGATCGCCTGGATCTCATCGCTCATCGGCATGACCTGGTAGATGCCGCTGCGGCCCTTGTAGCCCTCGGTACAGTCCGGGCAGCCGACCGCTTCATAGATCTTGAGGCCGGCGTCGAGCTCGTCCTGGGTGAAGCCCTCGGCCAGCAGCGCATGGTCGGGCAGGTGCACCTCGCGCTTGCAGTCGTGCAGGCGCCGGGCCAGGCGCTGGGCGATCACCACGGTCACGCTGGAGGTGATGTTGAACGGCGCCACACCCATGTTCATGAGCCGCGCGATGGTCTGCGGCGCGTCGTTGGTGTGCAGGGTGGAGAGCACCATGTGGCCGGTCTGCGCGGCCTTGATGCCGATCTCGGCGGTCTCCAGGTCGCGGATCTCGCCGACCATGATCACGTCCGGGTCCTGGCGCAGGAAGCTGCGCAGCGCGGCGGCAAAGGTCATGCCGCGCTTGACGTTCATCTGCACCTGGTTGATGCCCGGCACCCGAATCTCGACCGGGTCCTCGACCGTGGAGATGTTGCGGCTGTCGTCGTTGAGGATGTTCAGCGCGGTGTACAGCGACACCGTCTTGCCCGAGCCGGTCGGGCCGGTCACCAGCACCATGCCGTAGGGCTTCTTGACCGCGTTGACGAAAATCTCGCGCTGGTCGGGCTCGTAGCCCAGCTTCTCGATGCCCAGCCGCGCCGCGCTGCCGTCCAGGATGCGCAGCACCACCTTCTCGCCGAACAGCGTCGGCAGGGTGCTCATGCGGAAGTCGATCTGGCGGGTCTTGGACAGGTTGAGCTTGATCCGGCCGTCCTGCGGCACGCGCTTCTCGGCGATGTCCAGCTGCGCCATCACCTTGAGCCGCGCGGCGATGCGCGCCCGGGCGACGTCGGCGAGCAGCGGCACGCTTCCGCGCGCGCTGCGGCAGCGTATCGGCGCGGCCCCGACCCGCTCCCTGCCCTCAGCCCCCAGCGGCTGAACGTCAGCCAACGGGTCGAGCGCGACCTGTCCGTGGCCGGGCGCTGCGCGCGTCAGGTGCTCCTGTCGACACGACGCGTGTCGGCAGCCCGCGCGATGGCCGCGCGCAGCTCGGCGGCCGCGGCGAGCACGTCCTCGAGCACGCCGTCGACGATCGCGTCGAAGCTCTCGCGCGGGTGGCGGTCGGTCCGCACGGTCCGCAGGCCCGGATCGGCGTCGTCGAGCACCAGCCCACGAGCGCGCGCGTCGCGGCCGCCGATCGGCTGGTAGAGGCCGCCGAGCGGATCGAGGCGGCCTTCGTGGTGGGCGTCCGGTTCTTCGTCGAGCACCCCGTGATGACCAAGGGGCGGGACGAGGAGCCGGGGATCCTCCTGCCGCGGATCACCGCGACCGCGGGTCCGGTCGTGCGTCGCGGCCTCGATCTGTTCACCGACCTCATCACCGTCGGCGTGGAACGCGGCGAACTGCGTCAGGTCGACCCGCCCGCGGCCGCCGAGGTGATCGTCCGCCTGATCCTGAGCTACTTCAGCTTCCCGCCGATGCACGTGGCGGTGGACGACCCGGCCGAGGCCCGCGCCTTCG
>JAHWKC010000154.1 GCA_019348095.1 Pseudomonadota bacterium
CGCCACCGCCAGCACCGATGCGAGCAGCCGCGGGGTGGCGGTCAAGGCCTTGTACGGGTCGTTGGCCTCGGTGCGCACCACCTGGATCGGCTGGCGCCGGTCGTCGCCGCTGGCGACCCGCGCAATGTTCTCGGCCGCGTCGCTGGCGTCGTCGACCGGTTTGGTCATCTCGCGCAGCTTTGGTGCGAGCGCGGTCATCGCCCGCGGCGCCTGCCGCACCCATTCGGTGGCCGGCTCGATCAACTGGTAGGCCAGCGTGACGGTGCCGGCAAAGCCACCCAGCAGCACCAGCAGTGCGGCCAGGAAGGTCGGCAGGTACAGCCGGCGCAGCCCGCGGATGATCGGGTTGCCGATCAGGGCGAAGAACATCGCCAGCAATATCGGCAGGATTACCGTCTGCGCCGCCCACAGGGTGTAGCCGACCGCCAGCGTGGCGAGCACCGCCGTGCCCATGGAAGCCCGCGGTCTTGCTGGTGTACTTGCCGGCTCGCCACAGTCGCTACTGGCCGGGGGATCCGGATCGGACGCGTCGGGCGGCAGGCTCACGGCTCGACCGGTTCGCGCAGGCCTGCCGCAGCCGGCGCAGCGGGCGGCGCTGCGCGACTGGCCGGAGCTTCATCGACGTGCCCGGCGACCTGCTCGACGCTGTCGGCCGCCTGCTCGGCCTCGTCGGCGGCCGAGCGCGCGCCGGTGCTGGCCATCAGCGTCGACAGCGTCGAGACGATGCGCAGCAGGTTGCCGCTCCGGCCGGCAATGCGCAGCGGTTCGGCGCGGCCGGTCAGGAAACCGCCGGCCAGTCCGGCGATGAGGATCCGCCCCGGCGTCCACAACGCCTGCCAGGCGCGTCTGAACTGGCGCACGTCCGCGGCGCACTGGCGCTCGCGGGCCTCGAGCGCAGCCTCGGCCTGTTCGACCTCGTGCAGCAACTTGTCGAAACTCATGGCACCTCCCCGGTGCTTGGCGGTGCGGTCAGGGCGGTGCGACTTCGACGCTGCGCCGGTCCCTCGCGGGCTGGCCAACAGCACCGGGCGGGTGCTGCCCGGGGGCGCCGTGGACCGGTTCCGCCTGGCCTGCCCCGGGCTCGGAGTCGGCCGGCTCGCCGATGCCGACCCGCGCCAGTTGCCGCCGGGTCGCCTGCATCCGCGTGTGCTCGAAATAGCGCATCGCGCGCCAGCCGCAATAGCCGGTGATGCCCGCGCTCAACAACGCGACGGCCAACAGCGACAGCGACCACGGCACGCCGAGCTGCAGGCTGAGGAATGCGACCAGCGCGCCGGACAGCAGCAGCCACGACGACAGGCCCAGCGCGATGGCTGCGCCGGTGAGCGCCAGGGTGCGGCCCAGTGCGCTGCGCGCCAGCGAGAGGTCCGCCGCCAGCAGCGAGCGCAAGGCCTTGGCCGCGTCGCCGGCCGCGCCGGTGCCGGCCCGTGCGGTCTGCCCAAGCTGACGCAGCGTCTCGATCAGTTCCGGCGCCGGGTCCGGGCCAGCTACGCGGTCGTCCGTCTCTGCCTGGTGCGCGGCATCTCGCTCGGCCTGCTCGTACTCGGCCTGCTCGTCGCTGGCATGGTGGCGCAGGGCCTCACGCGCGGCCGCCGACAGCTGGTCGGCCTGGGCTCCGTACTCGTCGCGTGCGGGCTCCGCGTGCGGTGGCGGGCGCGAGTTCACCGCGCCGCGCCGCCTACTTGCCGCCGCCGCGCGCGAGCTTGGCGATGATGAAGCCGGCCGCGAACGCGGTGCCGAACGAAGCCAGCGGGCGCTCGCGGACCAGCTCGGCGGCACTTGCGATCAGGTCACGGCCCTTGTCCATGAGCACGTCGACCTGCTCGCTGGCCGCCGTGCCGGCCTGCTCGGCGGCGGCAATGCCGGCCAGGGCGCTATCGGCCAGGTCGGACTTGACGTGCGCCTTGCCGAGCCGGAGCTCGTCGCCGGCGGCACCGGCCGCACCCTTGAACGCGGTACCGGCGTCGCGCGCGGCCTGCTTGAGCTGGGCACCGGCTTCGCCGAGGCTGGACTTGACCGCATCAGTGGAAGTTGGAGACATCGAGGTCGCTCCTGGTGTGGGACATGACGAGTATGACCATGTCTACGCGAATCACTGCATGGGCAGGACACCGCCGCGGTTGCCGCCGCGCACGATGCGCAGCACCAACTGTGCCGGAGCCGGCGTGAAGCTGGCGCGGAAACCGGGCAGGTCGGCAAACGTGCCGCTGCTGGAGGCGACGATCACGTCATTGGCGCGCAGCCCGTTGCGCGCGGCGCGCGAGTCGGCGGCGACCGCTTCCACCCATACGCCCGACACACCCGATTGGCGCAGGCGCTCGGGCAGTTCGGCGATCGTCGCACCGGCCAGGCGCTGATCGATCGCATCCCCGGCCAACGCGCGCGGCTGCTCGCGCAGCATCGCCGCCAGCTGCAGCGACTCGCCGTCGCGCAGCACGTCCAGCACGACCCGGCTGCCGAGCGGTTGCAGGCCCTCGAAATTGCGCAGCGCGGCGCGGTCGTCGATGCGCTGGCCATTGGCGGCGATCACCACGTCCCCGGCCTGCAGCCCCGCCGCGGCCGCTGCCGAATCGGTCAACACCCGGGTGACCAGGGCGCCGCGCGCGTCGTCCAGGCCGAGGGCGCGGGCCAGCCGGGTGTCGAGATCCTGCGCATCGAGCCCGAGCGTGCCGCGGCGCACCTCGCCGGTGGCAATGAGCTGGCCCATCACATCCCGCGCCAGGCTGGTCGGGATGGCGAAACTCAGGCCGATGTTGCCGGCCATGCTGCCCTGCGGGTTGAAGCTCGCGGTGTTGATACCGATCAGCTCGCCGTCCAGGTTGACCAGCGCGCCGCCGGAGTTGCCGGGGTTGATCGAGGCATCGGTCTGGATGAAGTTCTGGTAGCCCAGCCCGCGCAGGCCGGTGCGGCCGACCGCCGAGACGATGCCCGAAGTGACCGTCTGGCCGATGCCGAACGGGTTGCCCACCGCCACCACGAAGTCCCCGACCCGCAGCGCATCCGAGTCGGCCAGCGGCAGCGCGTCGAGATCCTCGGCCGCGATCCGCATCACGTGGACGCAGGCCTCCGGATCGTCCGCGTTGACGTGGAAGATCGGGATGTCGAGCATCTGCGCGATCGCCGTGCAGTACATCGAGCTGCGTGAGTCCTCCGGATCGGTGGTGAAGCCGACCTGGTTGTTGATGATGATGTGGAGCGTGCCGCCGACGGCGAACCCGCGCGCCTGCGACATCTGCAGCAGCTCCATCACCACGCCCTGGCCGGCGAACGCGGCGTCGCCGTGCATCAGCACCGGCAAGACCTGGCTGCGGCCCTTCTCGCCGCGGCGGGTCTGGCGCGAGCGCACCGAGCCGGCGACCACCGGATCGACGATCTCCAGGTGCGAGGGATTGAACGCCAGCGCCAGGTGCATCGGACCGCCCGGGGAAGCGACATCGGCGCTGAAGCCCAGGTGGTATTTCACGTCGCCGGTGTGGGCCAGGTCGCTGTGGATGTGCTCGAACTTGCCTTCGAACTCGTCAAACAGGTGCCGCGGCGGCTTGCCCAACGTATTGACCAACACATTGAGGCGGCCGCGATGGGCCATGCCGATCACCACGTCCTGCACGCCCTGTTCGCCGGCGCGGCGGATGGTGGCGTCCATCAGCGGGATCAGCGCGTCGCCGCCTTCCAGCGAGAAGCGCTTCTGGCCGACGTACTTCGTCCCCAGGTAACGCTCCAGGCCATCGGCGGCGGTCAGGCGCTCCAGGATGCGGCGCTTGGTCTCGTCGCTGTGGCCGAAGTTCCCGCCGGCCGCCTCCAGTCGCTCGTACACCCAGCGGCGCTGCTCGGCGTCGGTGATGTGCATGAACTCGGCGCCGATCGAGCCGGTGTAGGTGGTCTTGAGCAGGCCCAGCAGGTCGCCCAGCTGCATCCGGGCCTTGCCGGCAACGCCGCCGGTGCTGAACTCGGCAGCCAGGTCGTTGCCCGACAGACCGTGAAAACCCAGGTCGAGGTCCGGTGCGGGCGGATGCTCGATCAGGCCGAGCGGGTCCATGTTCGCGGCCAGATGCCCGCGTGACCGGTAGGCGGTGATGAGTTTGCCGACGGCTCGCTCGCGTTCGTCGCCTCCCCGTGAGGCTGCGCCGGAACTGGCGGCGGTCCTGCCCGCCGCAGCGACGCTCTGCATGACGGCCGAATGCGGCACGTCGCCGGCCTCGCGGCCCTTCAGGCCGTCAAAGTAGGTCTTCCATTTCCCGTCGACGCTGTCGGGCGAAACCAGGTACTGCTCGTACAGGTCTTCGATGTAGGCAGCGCTTGCACCCAGGTGCGAGGACTGTGAGAACTGCTTCAGGAGGCTATCCACGATGGGGGTCGGGTAACTCGAAAAGGAAGGAACGAGGACCTGGATCGCAAGTGCGGATGCTATTCAGGCGCGCAAGACGGGAATTATAACGGCAGGGGGTCGGCACGCGGCCAGCCCGGTGGCTGCAACCGGGAGTCGGGTACCGGCTTCCGGCGCTGGCGTTCAGATACCCAGCGCGCGATATTCGGTGCAGCGGCGGGCGCGCTCCCAGACCGGATCGAAGGCGGCACGTAGCTGGCGCGCGCGTGCCGGCCCGTCGAGGCGGGTCTCTCCATCGAAGCGGTGGCCGAGCGCACGGAAGTAGTAGCCGCCGCGGTCTTTGACCGCGTACGCGGACGGATACCGCAGGTCCGCGGGGTCCTCGATCGCCCGAAACGCGAACGCGCTGGGCAGCCGCTGCGAGAGATTCAGCAGCGGCGCGAGGGCACGCTGCGGGGCGATCGCATCCTGCAGCAGCACCCGGATTTCGCCGCCGCCGGTCGCGAACCGGCGCAGCGCGGCGATCACTTCCGGCGTGTCGAGCAGGCCGGGGTCGAGTTCGCGGCTGTAGATATCCAGTTCGCGCCGGGCCTGGCCGATGACGCCCAGCAGCGCGGCCAGTGCGCCGGGCTGGGTCTCCACCGGATTGGGCGCGTCCAGCAGCAACTCCATCGCCTGGTGATCGATACCGGCTTCGACGAACGGATCGCCAGAGGGCAGGAAGCCGTGGCGGACATAGAACGCGACCGCCGTCGCCTGGGAATGCAACGTGATCCTGCGCCAGCCCAGTGCGCGGGCCTGGTCGAGCAGGGCGCGCAGCAACGCGTCGCCGACGCCTTGCCCGCGCCAGGGCGCCAGCACGGCCATGCGCCCGATCTTGTGCTCCGGGGTGAGGCGTCCGGTGCCGATCGGCAGGCCAGCGTCGTCGCGGGCGAGCACGTGGTGGCACAGTGGGTCGAGTTCGTCCCACTCCAGATCGAGCGGCACCGACTGTTCCTGCACGAACACCGTTTCGCGCACGCTGCGCAGATCCGGCAGGGCATCGGCGTAGTCCACCGCGTCGACGACGAATCGCCTGCAGTCGCTCATTCGTGCTCTCCATCGTGCAGCACCAGTGTGTAGTGGCCGGCCTGCATCAGCTGGCAAACCAGATCGCGGCCCGCTTCGGACAGTGCGGCATAGCCATGGCCGTCCAGCGCAGCGGCGTTCGCGATCGCCGACGCATCGCGCGGCGGCAATGAATGCTCCTGGCCGTTGACATACAGCCGGGCGGTGCCGCGGCGCTTGCCTTTGCGCCAGGCCATCCGCGACCACGGGTGGCGGTGCAGGACCGCGCCGTGCTGCAGATCCCATTCGACCTCGATGCGCGAGCGCGCGGCCCCGTCGAGGTCATGCTCCGGCCGCACGAGGTCGTCTTCGCCGCCGACCCGGCCGGGACGGCGCGGGTCGTGCGGCGGGAGTTCCGCGGTGCGACCTACCTCTACACGCTCGCGCTGCCGTCCGGGACCACCGTGCGCGCGCTCGTGCCCCACACCCTCGACGTGGCCACCGGGACCGCGGTGACGCTGAGGGTCGAGGCGGGGCACCCGGTCCGGTCGTTCGCCGGGTAGCCACCA